>DAOSEM010000008.1 GCA_035363115.1 Syntrophales bacterium
CCAGTAGCTCTAATGGATAGAGCGCCGGACTCCAAATCCGGATGCTGGGGGTTCGAGTCCCTCCTGGCCTGCCATTTCTTGTGTCCCTGTTTAGCGAGCGGTCTGGCAGGAGCCTTTCATGGATAAAGTGAAGGAGGCTTTCGAGAAGGTCAAGGTTTTCCTTGCGGAGGCCAAGGCGGAGTTCAAGAAGGTTACATGGCCGACCCCGAAGCAGGCATTGGCATCCACTTCTGTCGTGCTTGTGGTAGTGGTTGTCATGTCCCTGTTTCTCGGGCTGGTGGATTTCGGCCTGGTCAAAGTCCTGCGGCTCATATTGGGTTGAATTCGATGGCGTTCCGCTGGTACGTAGTCCATACTTACTCTGGTTACGAGAACAGGGTGAAGCATTCCCTCCAGGAGCGGATCCAGGCGGCGAACATGCAGGATTCGTTTGCGGATATCCTCATTCCGGAGGAGGATATCGTAGAGTTGATCTCGGGAGAAAAGCGGACCTCCAAAAGAAAATTCTTCCCCGGCTATATTCTGGTCCAGATGGAGCTCAATGACCAGACCTGGCATATTGTCAAGGAGACGCCGAAAGTAACCGGTTTCATCGGCAGCAAGGACAAGCCGTCTCCCATTCCCGACAGCGACGTCGAGCTTCTGCGCACCCGCATCGACGAGGGCACATTGAAGCCGAAGCCGAAATTCAAGTTCGAGGAAGGGGATCATGTGCGGATCATTGACGGGCCGTTCACGAACTTCGACGGCGTGATCGATGAAGTGAAGCCGGAGAAGGGGAAACTGAGAGTCATCGTCAGCATTTTCGGGCGTTCTACCCCGGTGGAACTCGATTTCGTCCAGGTGGTGCAGAGCTGATTCGCCCGTTCCCGGAGGCCCGATGCCTGCCGGGTATTTCACAGGAAGAGGTTTCCACATGGCAAAAAAGGTCATCGCAAACATCAAACTGCAGATCAAGGCCGGGAAGGCGACGCCGTCTCCGCCCATCGGTCCGGCCCTCGGCCAGCACGGGGTCAACATCATGGAGTTCTGCAAGGCGTACAACGCCATGACCCAGCACCAGGAGGGCATGGTTGTGCCGGTGATCATTACGGTTTATGCCGACCGGTCCTTCACATTCATAACCAAGACGCCCCCGGCTTCCGTTCTCCTGAAACAGGCAGCGAAAATCGCCAAGGGATCCAACAACCCCAGGAAAGAAAAAGTGGGCGCGGTGACAGAGAAGCAAGTCCGGGAAATCGCGGAGTTAAAGTTCAACGACTTGAATGCTGTCAACATGGAGGGAGCCGTTCGCATCATCGAGGGAACAGCAAAATCCATGGGTATCGACATCAAGGGTTAGAATCGTTCACGAGGTTACGGTCATGCCGAGCAAAGGGAAAAGCTATCAGGAAGTGAAAAAGAAGGTCACCCCGGGGACGCGTTACGCCCTGAAGGAGGCGGTTGAAATCCTTGTTGGCACCACCCGCGCCAAATTCGACGAAACGGTGGATGCCGCCATTCGCCTGGGAGTAAACCCTGCCCACGCCGACCAGATGGTTCGCGGAAGCGTTGTTCTGCCGAACGGCCTGGGGAAAACGGTGCGGGTTCTCGTTTTTGCCAAGGGAGAAAAAGAAAAGGAAGCCGCCGATGCCGGTGCGGATGTAGTCGGATCGGACGACATCGTTGAGAAAATCAAGGGCGGCTGGCTGGAGTTCGATCGGGTGATTGCCACACCGGACATGATGGGAAGCGTCGGAAAACTCGGCAAGATCCTCGGTCCCAGGGGGCTCATGCCCAATCCGAAAGTCGGTACGGTGACGTTTGACGTCGGAAGGACGGTGAAGGAGCTGAAAGCGGGGAAGGTCGAGTTCCGGGTGGAAAAGGCCGGAATCGTTCATACTCCCGTGGGAAAGGTTTCCTTCGGGCCGGAAAAACTGATGGAGAACATTCAGGCCGTTATCGAAACGATCATCAAGCTGAAACCTGCATCAAGCAAAGGGACCTACCTGAAGAGCATATCCCTTTCCACCACCATGGGTCCCGGGATCAAGGTGGATCCTCAGGATGTTAAGGCAACATAATCACTGACCGGTCAAGAAACAGTCGGAGACAGCAGGCACAGGAGATGTTTAATCGGGCTATGCCCGGCCTGCCGAGACGAGGTTCAAGTGTTCCGTGCAGGATGACCGAATGGTCATGCTGGTCCATTTTTCCTGTATGATGATACGTGTCTCCGACTTTCCTGAGGAAGTGAAGAAAATCGCTTCCCGGGCGTAGGTGACTTTGAGAGGAAAGGAGGTTGGAGATTGGATCGGAAAACGAAGGAGCAGGTGGTCGCCTCCCTTCACGAACAGTTGAAGGAGGCCAAACTCGCCGTCCTCGCCGGCTACAAAGGGATGAACGTGGCGAAAATGACGGAATTGAGGAACGCCCTGCGAAAAACCAACTCGGATGTACAGGTGATCAAGAACACCTTGTGGCGCATTGCGGCCAGGGGAACCCCTTTCAGCGCCCTGGAAGGGGAGGTCAAGGGACCCCTTGTCATGACCCTGAATGCCGGCGATGCCGTTGAATGCACCAAGGTGCTTGTTGAATTCGCGAAGAAGAATGCCGAGTTGGAACTCCGGACGGGCATGCTGGAAGGCAAGGTCCTGACGGCTCAGCAGATCGGCGCCATCTCGGAACTGCCCAGCCGGGAAGTTCTGCAGGCGAAGCTGCTGTCCGTCATGATCGGCGTCCAGACAGGCCTGGTGACGGCGCTGAGCGGCGTGTCCCGCGGACTGGTCCAGGTTCTGGCGGCATACCGGGACAAGAAGGAAAGTGCTTCGTAAACAAAGAAACCTCGCATCATACAGGAAGGAAGGTTGAACATGTCGAACATCACCAAGGAAGACGTAATCAAGTTCATCGAGAATATGACCGTTCTGGAGCTTTCCGAAATGGTCAAGGAACTGGAGAGCCGGCTTGGCGTCTCAGCTGCCGCGCCTGTTGCCGTGGCCGTGGCCGCCGGTCCCGCCGCGGCGGCAGCCCCTGCCGAGGAGAAGACGGAATTTGACGTAATCCTGACCGGCTTTGGAGATCAGAAGATCCAGGTCATCAAGGAAGTCCGCGCTATTACAGGGCTCGGCCTGAAGGAAGCCAAGGATCTCGTGGAAGGAGTGCCCAAGCCTGTCAAGGAGGCGGTCTCCAAGGATGAAGCGGCGGACATCAAAGCCAAAATCGAGAAAGTCGGCGGTACCGTGGAAGTGAAGTAGCAGGAAACCTGACTGTGACGGGGGTTACAGGTTTCCTGCGCCCCCGTTTTTCAGCCTGCCACCCTGGAACACGGACTTCTGAAAGGGAATTATGGGAGCATTCAGAAAGAGTTTCGGCCGGATCAGGAAGATCCTCGACATTCCGAACCTGATCGATATCCAGCTGCGGTCGTATGACAAGTTCCTGCAATGGGATGTCGAACCGGACCAGAGGAAAAACTTCGGCCTTCAAGGCGCATTCCGGAGCGTCTTTCCCATTTCCGACTTCAGCGGGAAATGCACTCTTGAATTCGTCAGCTACAAGATCGGGCAGGCTCGATACGACATGAACGAGTGCGTCCAGAAGGGCATGACGTATGCGGCGCCCCTGAAAATCGTTGTCCAACTCCGGGTGTTTGACGTGGATCGCAGCAGCGACAACAGAGCGATCCGGGACATCAAGGAGCAGGAGATCTACTTCGGCGAGATCCCTCTCATGACGAGGAATGGCACGTTCATCGTCAACGGCACGGAGCGCGTGATCGTCAGCCAGCTCCATCGCTCGCCGGGTATCTTTTTTGATCATGACAAGGGAAAGACGCTGGCCAGCGGAAAGCTGATATACTCCGCACGGCTCATTCCGATTCGCGGATCCTGGCTTGACCTGGAGTTCGATTCCAAGGACATCCTGTACGTCCGCATCGACCGTCGCCGGAAAATGCCCGTCACCATTCTGCTGAAAGCCATGGGGAATTCCACGGATTTCCTGTTGAACTACTTTTACAGTGTGGAAACGGTACACCTGGAAGGCCAGGATCTGTTCATCGACGTGGACGAATCCCTGATCGGGGAAAAGGTGCTGGAGGATATCAAGGATCCGAAAAGCGGTGATGTCATCGTCAAAAGAGGGAGGAAGCTCAACAAGCAGCTGATCAGAAAGATGACCGAGGCCGGAATCCTGAGAATCCCGGCCGAAGAAGCGGATATGCTGGGCCGGATCCTGGCCTCGAATGTCCTCGATCCCCAATCGGAGGAGGTCCTGCTCAAGTGCAATGAGGAACTGACGAGCCAGGGACTGGAGCTGCTCCGGGATAAGGGAGTACAGGATGTCCGTCTGATTCACCTGGATGAGGACACGACGTCTGCCTCCATCCGGGATACCCTGATCATGGACCGGATCGACTCGGCTGAAGACGCGATCATCGAAATCTACAGAAGGCTGCGTCCCAGCAATCCGCCGACCCCCGAAACGGCGTTCAAATTTTTCCGCAGCCTCTTTTTCGAAGCGGAAACGTACGACCTGTCGGATGTCGGCAGGGCGAAAATGAACTATAAGCTCGGCCTGGATGTGCCGACGGATGTGGCCGTTCTCCGGAACGAGGACATCCTGGCAGCCGTAAAATACCTGATCGACCTGAAAAACGGGGTTCAGGACCGAAGCGTGGACGACATCGACCACCTGGGAAACCGGCGAGTCCGTTCGGTGGGGGAACTGATCGAAAACCAGTACCGGATCGGTCTTGTCCGGATGGAGAGGGCCATCAAGGAAAAGATGAGCCTCCAGGACATCGAGACCATGATGCCCCACGACCTCGTCAACGCCAAGCCGGTCTCGGCCGTGGTGAACGAATTCTTCGGCAGCAGCCAGCTGTCGCAGTTCATGGACCAGACGAATCCCCTCTCCGAGATCACGCACAAGCGCCGCCTGTCCGCCCTGGGGCCCGGCGGTCTGACGAGGGAGCGAGCGGGGTTCGAGGTGCGGGACGTTCACCCGACGCATTATGGGCGGATCTGTCCGGTGGAGACGCCGGAAGGGCCGAACATCGGCCTCATCGTTTCGCTCAGCACCTATGCCCGGGTCAATGAATTCGGCTTCATCGAGACCCCCTATCGTCTCGTCGATGAAGGGAAGGTGCAGGAGGACGTCAAGTTCCTGACGGCCATCGAAGAGGAAAGCCGGATCATTGCCCCGTCCGACGTCAATCTGGACACGCAGGGAAATTTCCAGGATGATCTGATCTCTGCCCGGAAGGGTGGGAACTACATGGCGGTGGCCGCCTCCGACGTGACGATGATGGACGTCTCACCAAACCAGCTGGTCAGTGTCGCCGCGGCCCTGATCCCGTTCCTGGAGCATGACGACGCCAACCGCGCCCTCATGGGGTCGAACATGCAGCGTCAGGCGGTTCCGCTGATGCAGCCGGAAGTGCCCCTCGTGGGGACCGGCATGGAGTCCGTCGTCGCACGGGACTCTGGTGCCGTTGTAGCGGCCCGCCGGCCCGGAACGGTCGAGAGCGTGGATGCCTCCCGCATCGTGATCCGCTGCAGCGTCCACGATCAGGATGAAACGGACACGGGCGTCGACATCTACAATCTCACCAAGTATCAGCGCTCCAACCAGGACACCTGCTTCAACCAGAAGCCTATTGTCCATCCGGGAGACGAAGTCCGGGCGGGCGACATCATCGCCGACGGACCAGCAACGGACAACGGTGAACTCGCCCTGGGCCGGAACGTGATGGTGGCCTTCATGTCCTGGGGAGGCTACAACTATGAAGACTCGATCCTGGTGAGTGAGCGGATCGTCAAGGAAGACGTCTACACATCGATCCACATTGAGGAATTCGAGACGATGGCCCGGGACACGAAGCTGGGCAAGGAGGAGATTACCCGGGACATCCCGAATGTCGGTGAAGAGGCACTGAAAAACCTCGATGACAGCGGGATCGTGAGAATGGGTGTCTCCGTCAAGCCGGGGGATATTCTGGTCGGAAAGATCACCCCCAAGGGTGAGACCCAGCTGTCTCCGGAAGAGAAGCTCCTGCGCGCCATTTTCGGAGAAAAGGCGAGCGATGTCCGGGACACTTCCCTCCGTGTTCCGCCGGGCGTGGAAGGGACCGTCATCGACGCCAAGATTTTCTCCCGGAAGGGAGCGGAGAGGGATTCCCGGTCCCAGTACATCGAGGAAGAGGCCGTGCGTGGAATCCTCAAGGACCGGGATGACGAGATCCGGATCATCACGGAAAACGTGAGAGGCAAGATCGCTTCGATGCTGGAGGGAAAGACAGCCGGCTCTAAGATCGTGGATCCGAAAAAGAAGAAAATCGTCCTCAAGAAGGGGGAAGCCGTCACCAAGGAATTCCTGGAGAGTACTCCCTTCAGCCTCTGGAAGGGGATCACCCTGCCGGAAGATGAAGAGACGGAGCGCAAGGTCGGAGTCCTGATGGCGAATCTGGAGCGCAAGATCGACCTCGTAGAAGCCTATTTCGCGGACAAGATCGAAAGGCTCAAGGCCGGTGACGAACTGCCGCCGGGTGTGATCAAGATGGTCAAGGTGTATGTGGCCATCAAGCGAAAACTGTCGGTCGGTGACAAGATGGCCGGCCGACACGGCAACAAGGGCGTTCTTTCACGCATCCTTCCAGAAGAAGACATGCCCTTCTTCATGGACGGGACACCCGTAGACATCATCCTGAATCCCCTGGGCGTGCCGTCCCGCATGAACGTAGGCCAGATTCTGGAAACGCATCTGGGCTGGGCGGCCAAGGGGTTGGGAGAGAAGGTCTATGACCTCTACCGGAGCAAGGCCCCCGCCGATGAACTCAAACGGGAAATGAAGACGATCTATTCCACCCCCGAGTTCGAGCGGTTCGTGGACGGAGCCACCGACGAGGAGATCAGCCAGTTCGCAGCCCGGCTCCGCAAGGGCATTGCCGTCTCCACACCGGTTTTTGACGGGGCCGAGGAAGTCGAAATCCGCGACATGCTGAAGTCGGCAAACCTTCCCGAAAAGGGGCAGACTCTTCTGTTTGACGGCCGCACCGGGGAACCCTTTGACCAGGAAATCACCGTCGGCATGATCTACATGCTCAAGCTCCACCACCTGGTCGACAACAAGATCCATGCCCGTTCCATCGGTCCGTATTCTCTGGTCACCCAACAGCCTCTGGGCGGGAAGGCCCAGTTCGGCGGCCAGCGCCTGGGGGAAATGGAAGTCTGGGCCATGGAGGCTTACGGCGGTTCCTACTCACTTCAGGAGTTCCTGACGGTCAAGTCCGACGATGTGGCCGGCCGGACCCGGATCTACGAGGCGATCGTAAAGGGCGAGCATACGCTGGAACCGGGGCTTCCCGAATCGTTCAATGTCCTCGTGAAGGAGTTGCAGAGTCTCTGCCTCGACGTGGATTTGATCGAGGAAGAGTGAAGGGGCCGGTCCCCCAACAGGCAGACGGAGGAATATTAATCCGTGGAAGACGTGTTCAGCTATTTCGAAAAACCGAAGGATCCCATCCGCTTCAGCGCGATCCGCATGCGCATCGCTTCTCCCGAGAAGATTCTTTCCTGGTCCAAGGGGGAAGTGAAAAAGCCGGAGACGATCAATTATCGGACATTCAAACCGGAACGGGACGGCCTGTTCTGTGCGAAAATCTTCGGTCCCGTGAAGGATTACGAGTGCCTGTGCGGGCGTTACAAGCGCATGAAGCATCGGGGCGTCGTCTGTGAAAAGTGCGGCGTCGAGGTTATTCAGTCGAAGGTCCGCCGCGAGCGCATGGGTCACATCACCCTGGCGACGCCGGTGGCCCATATCTGGTTCCTGAAGAGCCTGCCCAGCCGGATCGGCAACATCCTGGACATGACCCTCAAGGAACTGGAGAAGGTTCTCTACTTCGAATCCTGGATCGTCCTGGATCCGAAAAACACACCTCTCAAGAGGAAGGAGCTTCTCGACGAAGAGGAGTATTTCCGGAGGTGTGAGGAATTCGGAGCGGAATCCTTCGTTGCGGGAATCGGAGCGGAAGCGGTCCGGAAACTGCTGGAGGAAATCGACCTGGAGCAGCTTTACGAAGAGCTCCGGGATGAACTGAAGACGTCCGTCTCCGACACGAAGAAAAAGAAGCTCGTCAAGCGGCTGAAGGTGGTGGAGGCCCTCCGCAAGTCGGGCAACCGGCCCGAATGGATGGTCCTGACCGTGCTGCCGGTGATTCCTCCGGATCTGCGGCCCCTGGTGCCGCTTGATGGGGGACGGTTCGCCACGTCGGATCTGAACGATCTGTACCGCCGGGTCATCAACCGGAACAACCGGCTGAAGCGGCTCCAGGAGCTCAACGCCCCGGAAATCATCATCCGCAACGAGAAGAGAATGCTCCAGGAAGCCGTGGACGTTCTGTTCGACAATGGCCGGAGAGGCAGGGCGATCACCGGGACAAACAAGCGGCCGCTGCGTTCCCTATCGGATATGCTCAAGGGGAAGCAGGGCCGGTTTCGCCAGAACCTGCTTGGGAAGCGGGTTGATTATTCTGGCCGTTCGGTCATCACCGTCGGACCGGATCTGAGGCTTCACCAGTGCGGCCTGCCCAAGAAAATGGCCCTCGAACTGTTCAAGCCTTTTGTCTACAACCGGCTGATGGATCGAGGTTACGTGACCACCGTCAAGAGTGCCAAGAAGATGGTGGAGCGGGAATCCGCAGAGGTCTGGGATGCCCTGGACGAAGTCGTTCGGGAATATCCCGTCATGTTGAATCGGGCGCCCACCCTTCACCGGCTCGGCATTCAGGCGTTCGAGCCTGTCCTCATCGAGGGAAAGGCCATCCAGCTGCATCCGCTTGTCTGCACTGCCTTCAACGCGGACTTCGACGGAGACCAGATGGCCGTCCACGTACCTCTTTCCATCGAGGCCCAGACGGAAGCCCGGGTCCTCATGATGTCGACGAACAACATTCTATCCCCGGCCAACGGCAAGCCCATCATCATCCCGAGCCAGGATATCGTTCTGGGGATTTATTACCTGACGCGGGACCGGTCCGGGATCAAGGGAGAGGGAATGACCTTTTCCGGACCCGAAGAAGTGCGCTGCGCCCTCGATGCCGGCGAGATCGACCTCCAGGCAAAAATCCGGGTCCGACTGGAGGGCGTGCTGAAGGAAACAACGGCGGGACGCATCATCCTCTTTGAGATCATACCCAAGGAAATTCCCTTCGATCTCATCAACAAGGTGATGAACAAGAAGGAACTGGCGAACTTGATCGACCACTGCTACCGCACCCTGGGCGACAAGACGACGGTCCTTCTGGCGGACCGCCTGAAAGACCTCGGGTTCAAGTACGCCACCAGTTCGGGATGCTCCATTGCGATTCACAACATGGTGATCCCAGCCAACAAGCGGGAAATCGTGGCCAAGGCCGACAAGGAAGTCCTCAAGATCCAGAAGCAGTATATGGACGGATTGATCACGGACGGGGAGCGCTACAACAAGGTCATCGACATCTGGGCACAGGCGACCGAACGGGTCGCCTCAGAAATGATGGGCGGGATTGAAAAGGAGATCCTTGATGGCAAGGAGGGGGCCAGGAAAAAGGCCGAGAGCTTCAATCCGATCTACATGATGGCCGATTCCGGAGCCCGCGGAAGCGCCGTCCAGATCA
Source organism: Syntrophales bacterium (assembly GCA_035363115.1). Lineage (NCBI taxonomy): Bacteria > Pseudomonadati > Thermodesulfobacteriota > Syntrophia > Syntrophales > Syntrophales bacterium. Next base: position 9,638 of record DAOSEM010000008.1, read on the forward strand.
GGCAGCTGGCCGGAATGCGCGGCTTGATGGCCAAACCCTCCGGAGAAATCCTCGAGACTCCCATTACGGCCAACTTCCGGGAGGGACTGACGGTTCTCCAGTACTTCATATCCACCCACGGTGCCCGGAAAGGCCTTGCCGACACGGCCCTCAAGACGGCCAACTCGGGCTACCTCACCCGGAGGCTCGTGGACGTTGCCCAGGATTGCATCATCACGGAGACGGACTGTGGAACCATTGACGGCATCTTCGTCTCCGCCCTGATGGAAGGGGGCGAGATCATTGAGACTGCCGGCGAGCGCGTTCTGGGCCGCGTGACCCTGGAAGAAGTCAAGGATCCCTTCACCAGCGAGGTCATCATTCCGGCCAATCAGGCGATCGACGAAGCCCTGGCCGAGAAGATCGACAACGCCGGGATCGAGAGAGTCAAAATCCGTTCCGTTCTCACCTGCAAATCCGTCTACGGGGTTTGTGCCATGTGTTACGGTCGCGATCTTGCCCACGGCCATCTGGCGAACATCGGCGAAGCGGTCGGAATCATCGCTGCTCAGTCCATCGGTGAACCGGGAACGCAGTTGACCATGCGGACCTTCCACATCGGTGGAACAGCCAAATTCGAGGAACACTCCACATTGGAGGCCCGGCACGACGGAACGATCCGCTTTGAAGATCTTCACGTAGTCGATCCGGACCAGGGCGAAGAGGTTAAAAAGGCGCGGCGCGCAGACCTGGTGGTTATGAACCGGAACGGGGAAATCCATGTCGTGGACGATCAGGGAAGGGCCAGGGGCCGCTATCCTGTTCCCTATGGTGCCCATCTCAAGGTGAGGGAGGGCGATAAGGTCTTCGGCCCGGGCAAGGATCCCAAAACCGGAGTGGAGAAGCAGCCGACTCTGATCGCCGAGTGGGATCCGTTCTCGATTCCAATTCTTTCCGAGGTGGAAGGGGCCGTAAAATTCGGCGATATCATCGAAGGGAAGACCATGCAGGAGCAGGTCGACGAAGTGACCGGCCTGTCCCGCAAGGTGATCGTCGAATTCAAGGGCATGGATTTGAGGCCGAGAATATCCATCAAGGACAAGAAGGGAAAAACCGCGAAAGTGCCAGGCACCAGTGCCGTTGCGCGTCATCTCCTCTCCGTCGGTGTGAACATCGTCGTCAACGAGGGAGATCTGGTACGGGCCGGGGACATCCTCGCGAAGATCCCCCGGGAGACCACCAAGACAAAGGATATTACGGGCGGTCTTCCCCGCGTCGCCGAGCTGTTCGAGGCCCGCAAACCAAAGGAATACGCCGTCATCAGTGAGATCGACGGAGTGGTGGTGTACGGAAAGGATGCCAAAGGGAAACGGAAGGTGATCATCACCCCCGACATCGGGGAGGAGAAGGAATACCTGATCCCGAAGGGCAAGCATGTCAGCGTCCAGGAAGGGGACCGGATCAAGGCCGGTGAAGCTCTCATGGACGGTGTCCAGAATCCGCACGACCTTCTCACCATCAAGGGAGAGAAGGAACTGGCCCGCTACTTGGTGGATGAAGTGCAGGAAGTGTATCGCCTCCAGGGAGTCAAGATCAACGACAAGCACATGGAGATCATCGTCCGCCAGATGCTACGGCGTGTCCGGATCAACGATCCGGGCGATACCACCTTCATCGCGGACGAGCAGGTGGAGCGGTTCCGTTTCCAGGAGGAGAACGCCAGGGTTCTGGCGGAGGGTGGCCGTCCGGCGACAGGGGAGGCCCTGCTCCTGGGAATCACCAAGGCCTCCCTGTCCACCCAGAGCTTCATATCGGCGGCATCCTTCCAGGAAACAACGCGGGTGCTTACCGAGGCCGCCCTGGCGGGAAAGGTCGATTACCTGAGAGGACTCAAGGAAAACGTGATCATGGGCAGGTTGATTCCGGCGGGTACGGGGCTCGGAATCTACAGGAAGCTCGGGATCAAGACAGCGGAAGAGCTTCCCGGACCTGAAAACCAGGATGGAGAAGCCGCGGAAGGTGAGAAAGTGCTTGACATAGAGGTCGTCAGTTGATATTGAGGCGATCTTTTTGAACGGCCCGCAAATCCAGGGTCATCAACCATTCGAGAGGGAAGCATGCCGACGATCAACCAGCTGATCCGAAAGGGAAGGACCGAGCTGAAGAAAAAATCGAATTCCCCTGCCCTTGCCGGCTCTCCCCAGAGGCGGGGCGTATGCGTCCGGGTGTATACCACAACGCCGAAGAAGCCGAATTCCGCTCTTCGCAAAGTGGCGAGGGTTCGCCTGACGGGCGGTTATGAAGTGACATCCTATATCCCCGGTGTCGGTCACAACCTCCAGGAGCATTCCGTGGTTCTGGTCCGGGGGGGGAGGGTCAAGGACCTGCCCGGTGTCCGCTATCACATTGTCCGGGGTACTCTTGATGCGGTTGGTGTTCAGGACCGCAGACAGGGAAGATCGAAGTACGGATCCAAGAAACCCAGCTAACACGGGGACTGTTTCATGCCGAGAAGAAGAGAAGTAACCAAGAGGGAGATCCTGCCGGATCCGAAATTCCATAACCGGCTGGTGGCAAAATTTGTCAACAGTCTGATGAAACGGGGTAAGAAGAGTACGGCGGAATCCATTCTTTACGGAGCTTTCGATATTATTGAAAAGCGTATCAAAGACGCTCCTCCGGTCGAAGTCTTCGAGAAGGCAGTCAACAACGTGAAGCCGATGATCGAAGTGAAATCGAGGAGAGTCGGCGGCTCCACGTACCAGGTCCCGACGGAAGTGCCGGCAAACCGGCGCCTCGCGTTGGGAATCCGCTGGCTGATTTCCAACGCCAGAGACCGTGCCGAGAAAACCATGCGCGAGAAGCTGGCGGCGGAGCTGATCGACGCGGCAAACAACCGCGGATCAGCCATCAAGAAGCGCGAAGCGGTCCACAAGATGGCCGAAGCCAACAAGGCCTTTGCCCACTACCGGTTCTGACGGAGCGCCGTGAGATCAGGTAAGGGCAAGCAGGCATGAAGGATAAGAAAGATCATTAGGGCATCCGGAAAAAATAAATCGAACCATTCAGAGCATAAGGAGGTACAGCGAGATGGCTAAGAAGAAATTCGAAAGGACGAAACCGCATGTCAATGTCGGCACCATCGGGCACGTTGACCACGGCAAGACGACGCTCACCGCGGCGATGACGAAGCATCTCGCGCGGAAGGGATTCGCTGAATTTCGGCCCTTTGATTCCATCGACAATGCTCCTGAAGAGAAAGAGCGGGGAGTGACCATCAACGTCGCCCACGTGGAGTACGAAACGGCGAAGCGGCATTATGCCCATGTCGACTGTCCCGGCCACGCGGATTATATCAAGAACATGATTTCCGGCGCCGCCCACATGGATGGAGCCATTCTCGTGGTCGCAGCCTCCGACGGCCCGATGCCCCAGACCCGGGAACACATCCTCCTGGCCCGCCAGGTGCGTGTCCCCTGCATCGTCGTGTACCTGAACAAGGTGGACCTGGTGGACGACCCCGAACTGCTGGACCTCGTCGAGCTGGAGCTGAGAGAGCTCCTCTCCAATTACGAGTTCCCCGGGGACGAGATTCCCATCATCCGCGGATCCGCTCTGAAAGCGCTGGAGTCCGATGACATCGATTCCGAAGACGTCAAGTCGATCTGGGAGTTGATGGATGCAGTCGACAACTACATTCCGGAACCGGTGCGGGATACGGACAAGCCCTTCCTGATGCCCATCGGTGACGTCTTTTCGATCTCCGGGCGTGGTACGGTCGTCACAGGCCGTGTGGACCGCGGGATCATCCATACGGGTGATGAAGTCGAGATCGTCGGAATTCGTCCGACCTTCAAGACCGTCTGCACGGGTGTTGAAATGTTCCGCAAGACCCTGGATGAGGGGCGGGCGGGCGATGATATCGGTGTTCTCCTTCGCGGTACAAAGCGCGAGGATGTGGAGCGGGGCCAGGTCGTTGCCAAGCCCAGTTCCATCACGCCGCACACCAAATTCAACGCCGCCGTGTACGTCCTGACGAAGGAAGAGGGTGGAAGGCATACCCCCTTCTTCAGTGGATACCGTCCCCAGTTCTATTTCCGCACCACCGATGTGACGGGTGTTGCCACCCTGCCGGAAGGCGTGGAGATGGTCATGCCCGGGGACAACGTCAACATCGAAGTCCAGTTGATCACCCCCATCGCCATGGAAGAGCAGCTCCGATTCGCCATCAGGGAAGGCGGAAGGACGGTCGGCGCGGGCGTGGTGAGCAAGATCATTGAATAAGTGAAGGATCACGAAGCGGCAATGAAAGACCAGAAAATTCGCATTCGTCTGAAGGCGTACGATTACAAGCTGCTGGACCGGTCTGTAGGCGATATCGTGGAAACCGCGAAGAGGACGGGTGCCCGGGTTGCGGGTCCGATTCCCCTTCCCACGGACATCCACAAATTCTGCGTCAACCGGTCGCCCCACGTAGACAAGAAGTCACGGGAGCAGTTTGAAATCCGGACGCATAAACGGCTGATAGACATCATCGAGCCGACCCAGTCCACGGTGGATGCCCTCATGAAACTGGACCTATCTGCCGGTGTGGACGTGGAGATCAAACTGTAACTGTCCGAAACCGAAGGCGCGATCAACGCATTGTTTCGGCAGCGGAAGACTGGGATGGACATGAGTGCAGGACTGATTGGCAAGAAGCTGGGCATGACCCAGATTTTTTCGGAGGATGGCGTTGCTGTTCCAGTGACGGTCATCGAGGTGACACCGTCTGTGGTCGTCCAGAAGAAGACCATCGAGAAGGATGGCTATGAGGCCGTTCAGCTGGGATTCGACCGGGTGAAGCAGAACCGTCTGACGAAACCGCTGCAGGGACATTTCAGGGCGGCGGACCGCGGATATTTCAGGGTTCTCAGGGAATTCAGGTCATTCCCGGAGCCCTGCGAGATAGGCCAGGAACTGAAAGCGGATCTCTTCTCTGCCGGGGATCACGTCGACATCGTAGGAACGACGAAAGGCAAGGGTTTCGCGGGTGTCATAAAGCGCCACGGATTCGGTGGAGGAAGGGCAACCCACGGTTCCATGTTTCACCGGGCTCCGGGTTCCATCGGGGCCAGTGCCGATCCGTCCCGTGTATTCAAGGGGACGCGTCTTCCAGGCCGGATGGGTGGAATTCAGAAAACCGTCCTGAACCTGATCGTTGTTGCGGTTCGACCTGACAAGAATCTTCTGCTTGTGAAGGGACCTGTTCCAGGAAGTCGGAAGGGTTATATTCTGATCAAGAAATCGAAAAAAATGGCGAGCTAGCCGGGTCCGGGGTGAAACCATGCCGCTGGTGAATGTATACAATATAGAATTTAAGAAGGTCTCGGAAATCGAGCTGGATGACGTCGTTTTCGGAGCGGATGTCAACGAAGCTCTTCTTCATGAAGTGGTCAGGATGCAGATGGCGGCGCGGAGAAGCGGCACGGCATCGACGAAGGAACGAAGCGATGTCCACGGCAGCAGCCGCAAGCTGTGGCGCCAGAAGGGAACAGGCAGGGCGCGAGTGGGAAACATCCGTTCTCCCCTGTGGCGGAAAGGCGGTGTCGTTTTTGGACCCCATCCACGGGATTATTCCTTCAAGATGCCCAAGAAGATGCGCCGATCAGCACTGCGGTCCGCGTTGAGCCTGAAAATCAGGGAAGAAAAAATCATCGTTCTGAGTGATTTCCCCCTGGATGAGATCAAGACGAAAAAGTTCCAGGCGGTTGTTGATCGTCTCGGTCTGAAGACGGCCCTGTTTGTTCTGGACCAGGCCAACGCAGTCCTTGAAAAATCGTCCCGGAACATCCCGGAGATCAAGATGATCCGTTCGGAAGGCCTGAATGTTTACGATATCCTGAAATACCAGCATCTTGTTCTGCTGGAGCCTTCCGTGAAGAAGATAGAGGGGGCGCTGCTTTCATAATGGAACACTATGAGATCGTAAAGAAGACCATCCTGACGGAGAAGAGCACCGTCGCAAAGGACGAGGCCAACAAGTATGTTTTTGAAGTAGATCCGAGAGCAAACAAGATCGAGATCGGCCAGGCCATTGAGAAATTGTTCAAAGTGAAGGTTCTGGACGTCAACATCATGAATATTCAGGGAAAAAGCAAGAGAACCGGTAGGATTATGGGCAGGCGGAAATCCTGGAAGAAGGCGGTTGTTACTCTGGCCCCGGGCAGTCGCATCGAACTGTACGAAGGGGTATAGGGGGAGAGGAACGGAAGCATGGGAATCGTTAAATACAAACCCACGTCACCCGGGAGGAGGTTCCAGACCTGCTCGGATTTCCGTGAAATCACGGCCTCGGATCCGGACAAGTCTCTTTTGAAGCCGCTGCCGAGGACGGGAGGAAGAAATAACAAAGGGCGGATGACGAGTCGAAACGTCGGAGGACGGCACAAAAGACGTTACCGCCTCGTCGATTTCCGGAGGGACAAAACGGATATTCCCGCGAAGGTAGCGACGATCGAGTACGACCCGAACCGTTCTTCGCGAATCGCCCTTCTGAAGTATGTTGACGGCGAGAAGCGATACATTCTGGCACCCGATAAGCTTCAGGTCGGCGATACGGTGGTCAGCAGTGAAAAGGCAGACGTGAAGCCCGGCAACACAGTTATTCTGAAAAACGTTCCCCTGGGTTCCCTGATCCATAACATTGAATTGAAGACCGGTCGAGGCGGGCAGTTGATTCGATCCGCGGGGACATACGGTCAGCTGATGGCGAAGGAAGGCGGATATGCACAGGTCCGTCTGCCTTCAGGAGAAGTCAGGAAGATCCGCCTTGAATGCAGAGCGACCATCGGACAGGTGGGGAACACGGATCACGAGAACATCAGCATTGGAAAGGCGGGCCGTTCCCGTTGGGCTGGCCGGCGCCCGCATACTCGTGGAGTGGTGATGAATCCGATCGATCATCCCATGGGCGGCGGGGAAGGCAAGTCTTCCGGCGGCCGACATCCCTGTACCCCTTGGGGAATACCGACAAAGGGGCACAAGACGAGAAAAAACAAGCAAACGGATAAGTACATCGTCAAGAAAAGGGGTTAGCGAGCGGTGGCACGATCAATCAAGAAGGGTCCCTACGTCGAGGAGAGCCTGATTCGGAAAGTCCGGCAGGTGGAGGCTTCGGCAAGCAAGGCGGTGATCAAGACATGGTCGCGCCGGTCCACGATCACACCCGAATTTATTGGCCAGACATTCGCCGTTCACAACGGGAAGAAGTTTATCCCCGTTTTCGTGACGGAGAATATGGTGGGGCACAAATTGGGAGAGTTTGCCCCGAGCCGGACATTTTACAACCATGCCGGGGACCGGAAATCGAAAGTGAAGAAGTGAGCGCTGCCGGTCGTTGCCGGTTGTCGGGAGTGAGCAATACATGGAAGCGAAAGCATCTGCAAAATACGTTCGAATATCGCCACAAAAAGCACGGCTGGTTGTGGATCTGATCCGCGACAAGAATGTGGAAGAGGCTCGCAAAATTCTCAAGTTTGCGCGGAAAAACGCCGCCGGCATGGTCGATAAAGTTCTCAATTCCGCATTTGCGAATGCGAGGCAGAACCCGAACATCGACGAGAACGTTCTGTACGTAAAGAAGATTTTCGTAGACCAGGGACCTTCCCTGAAACGGTGGCGAGCCAGAGCCCAGGGCAGGGCGGCCGGGATCAAGAAACGGATGAGCCACATTACCGTCGTCCTCGACGAGAGATAGAGAGTAAGGAGGTGACCCTTTGGGGCAGAAGGTAAACCCGATCGGCTTCAGGCTGGGAGGAATCAAGACATGGCGTTCGCAGTGGTATGCCGATAAACATTATCACAACCTCCTTCATGAGGACATCCGGATCCGGACCTTCCTGAAAAAGAAACTATATCAGGCAGGTGTGTCGAGAATCGAGATCGAACGTGCGGCAAGCAAGGCGAAGGTGAATATTTTTGCGGCCCGCCCCGGTATCATTATCGGGAAAAAGGGAGCCGAGGTAGAAAAACTCAAAAAAGATCTGCAGCAGCTCTCTAAGAGCGAGGTGATTGTAAATATCCTTGAAGTCCGGAAACCGGAAGTCGATGCGCAGCTCGTCGCGGAAAACATTGCTCTTCAGCTTGAGCGTCGCGTCGCGTTCCGGCGGGCCATGAAAAAATGTGTGACAGGAGCTCTCAAGTTCGGGGCCAAAGGAATCCGCGTCATGTGCGCCGGACGGCTCGGAGGGGCGGAAATGGCCCGCTCCGAGTGGTACAGGGAAGGAAGGGTGCCCCTGCACACGCTGCGGGCAGACATTGACTGGGGCTTCGCCGAGGCCAGGACCGCATATGGTCAAATCGGTGTCAAAGTACTGATTTTCAATGGTGAAGTGTTGCCGGCGAGAAAAGAACAGCCGAAGGTTTAAGAAACACGTTCCTTCGGGCAAGCGCGAAAGAAAAGGAAGTACTGAGAGACCGGGCGGTACAGGGAGAGAATCAAGATGTTAATGCCGAAACGGGTAAAATACAGGAAGCTCCAGCGGGGTCGGATGTCGGGAAAAGCAACCCGCGGAAGTTCTGTGGCCTTTGGAGAGTTCGGTCTTCAGGCTACGGAATGCGGTTGGATTACAGCCCGACAGATCGAGTCGGCTCGTATAGCAATGACACGCCACGTGAAGAGAGGCGGAAAGATCTGGATCCGGATATTTCCTCACAAGTCCATCACCAAAAAGCCGGCAGAAACCCGAATGGGAAAAGGCAAGGGAGCACCGGAGGATTGGGTTGCAGTGGTCAAGCCCGGTACGGTGCTCTATGAGATGGAGGGTGTTGCCGATGACGTGGCCCGGGAGGCATTCCGGCTGGCGGCTCACAAGCTTCCTATCGGTACGCGGTTCCTGACGAGGGAGTTATCAAGTGAAAAATAGGAATTTCAAGGACTTGTCGGTTGACGAGTTGAAGCATAAGGAGAAGGACCTCCGGGAGGAGCAATTTCGCCTTCGGATGCGCCATGCGGCCGGACAGCTCGAGTCGCCTGCGTCGCTGGTCCATGTCAGGAAAAACATCGCCCGGATCAAGACGGTTTTGAGGGAGAAGGAGGCGATCGGATAGCATGGGGGAGCGGGATAACAAGAGGACCATTCAGGGGGTCGTCGTCAGCAACAAGATGGACAAGACGATCGTCGTCCGTTCCGAAAGGCTGGTCAAGCATCCGGTCTTTCAAAAGTACATTCGGAAGTATGCCCAGTACATGGCCCATGACGAAAAGAGCGAGTGCGGAATCGGAGACCGGGTACTGATCGTGGAATCCAGGCCGTTGAGCCGGAGGAAACGGTGGCGCATGCGGGAAGTCCTTGAGAAGGCCAAGTAGTTGCGACCGGCAGGAAGCGGAATGAAGTCCAGCGGGGTGAAGTCATGATTCAGATGCAGACAATCCTCAATGTCGCCGATAATTCGGGAGCCAAAAAGGTTGCCTGTGTTAAGGTGCTTGGAGGCTCGCGGAGGAGATATGCCCGGGTGGGGGATGTCATCGTCGTCTCCGTGAAGGAGGCTCTTCCGAACTCCAAAGTGAAGAAGGGCGATGTAATGAAGGCGGTGGTGGTGAGGACCGTGAAGGAGGTCCGGCGACAGGACGGTTCCTATTTGAAATTCGATGATAATTCCGCCGTTCTGATTTCAAACCAGATGGAGCCCATCGGCACCCGTATTTTCGGACCTGTCGCTCGAGAGCTCAGGGCCAAGCAGTTCATGAAAATCATATCGCTGGCTCCGGAAGTTCTTTGAAGCGGCTCCGTATGCACATTCTGGGGATCGATCGATGCAAGATATGCTGTTGAAGAAGGGTGACATGGTGAAGGTTATTGCCGGAAAGGAAAAAGGAAAAACCGGCAAAATCCTGAAGACGATCGGCGAAAAAGATCGGGTCGTTGTCGAGAAAGTGAATCTGGTAAAAAGGCACAAGAGACCCGATGCGAAGGGCAAGGGCGGGATCCTGGAGAAGGAAAGCTCCATCCATGCCTCCAACGTGATGCTCCTCTGCAGCAAGTGCAACACGGGTGTTCGAATCGGACACCAGATCCTGGAGGATGGAAAGAAAGTCCGTATCTGCCGAAAATGCCAAGAGATATTGGATGCATAGGGTCATAGCGATGGCAAGACTGAAAACACATTATGACAAGCAAGTGATCCCGGCTCTGATGAAGGAGTTCGGATACCGGAACAGGATGCAGGTTCCGAAGATTGAAAAAATCATCGTGAACATGGGGCTCGGCGAGGCGATCCAGAATGTGAAGATTCTGGAGAGTGCATCCCAGGAGATTGCGCTCATCACCGGCCAGAAGCCCATTATCACAAAGGCCAAAAAATCGATCGCCACATTCAAGCTGCGGCAGGGGATGTCCATTGGCTGCTGTGTGACGCTCCGCAGCGAGCGAATGTATGAGTTTTTCGACCGGCTTGTCAACGTGGCGCTTCCCAGGGTTCGCGACTTCCGCGGGATTTCTCAGAAATCATTCGACGGGAGAGGGAACTTTGCAATGGGGTTGAAAGAGCAGATCATTTTCCCGGAAATCGATTACGACAAGATCGATAAGATCAAGGGAATGAATATCGTCATCGTGACGAGCGCCAAGTCGGACGATGAGGCAAGATACCTGTTGAAGCTCATGGGAATGCCCTTCAGAAACTGAGAAAAACCATTAGAGTAGTTCGGGAGGATCGGCGTGGCGAAGAAGTCCCTGCTTGCCAAGGCAAAGCGGAAGTTGAAGTTTTCAGTCCGGCAGTATAACCGTTGTCCCATTTGCGGAAGACCACGGGCGTACTACCGCAAATTCGACATGTGCAGGATTTGTCTACGGAACCTCTCCCTAAAAGGCGATGTCCCGGGCGTAATCAAATCCAGCTGGTAACCCAGTATTCGAGGAGTCTTCAAGATGGGGATGACGGATCCGATTGCGGATATGCTGACCCGGATCAGGAATGCCAACCGGGTTCATTTCAAGAGTGTTGATGTCCGGCTCAGCCGGATCAACCTGGATATCGCCAAGGTGTTGAAGCGGTCCGGATTCATTGGCGGATTCGATGTGAAGAAGGACAGTAAAGGGATGGAATTCCTGCGGGTGTATCTCAGGTATCCGGATCCCAGAAAGACAGTCATCACAGGTATACAGAGGGTAAGCAAGCCAGGCAGAAGGGTTTATGTAGGCTGTGAAAAGATCCCGAAGGTTCTGAATGGCTACGGCATCGCGATTCTGTCCACGTCCAAGGGCCTCATGACCGATCGGGAGGCGAGGGAACAGAACGTTGGCGGTGAAGTTATCTGCAGCGTCTGGTAAAAAGCGCAGCGGAAAGCAAGGTGCAGGAGAACGCATTCCATGTCCAGGATTGGTAAGAAACCAATAGAGATTCCCAACGGAGTGAAGATCCATCAGGAGGGAAGCACGGTCCGGGTGGACGGTCCGAAAGGGGGCCTCTCGGCATCGATTCCCAGCGGAGTTCGGATGGTCGTGGAGGACAATCAGATCACAATCCAGAGAAATTCCGACAATCGCTTTGACCGATCCTTCCACGGATTGACGAGAACGCTCGTTGCCAACATGGTGAAGGGTGTCAGTGCGGGCTTTGAGAGGAAGCTGGAGATTGCAGGGGTCGGCTACCGGGCCGAGATGGTTGACAACAACCGGTTGAAGCTCGTTGTTGGTTACTCCACACCCCTGGAATATGCGATTCCGGAAGGAATCAGCGTGAAAATAGACAAGCAGGTGAACCTGCTCGTCATGGGGATCGACAAGCAGCTGGTCGGCCGCGTAGCAGCAGAGATCCGGGCGCTCCGAAAGCCGGAGCCCTACAAGGGAAAAGGGATCCGGTATGTCGGTGAGACCGTACGCAGGAAAGTTGGGAAATCCATCGGCTCCAAGTAAACGCCGAGGCGCCGCGACAGAGAGGTGAACCATTGTCGTCCAAGAGGATTCAGCGGGTCAAGGATAAGCGGAAGAAGAGGGTTCGGGCCAAGATTTTCGGCACGGGTGCCAGGCCCAGGCTTTCCGTGTTCCGCAGTTCGAAGCACATATACGTGCAGGCCATCAACGATCAGGAAGGCAGAACGCTGGTGGAGGCCTCCACTCTGCACGCGGATCTTCGTGGCCGCGTGAAGGACCTGAAAAAGCAGGACGCAGCCCGGGAGGTCGGCAAGCTTGTGGCAAGCCGCCTTGTTGATCTGGGTGTCCGGCAGGTCATATTCGATAGGGGGGCTTATCTCTTTCATGGCCGGGTAAAAGCCCTGGCCGATGCGGCGCGGGAGGCCGGTCTGGATTTCTAATATGAGCCGAGAGTTTGAAGGAAGGAAGGGGTCCTTGGAGAAGAGAGGCATGGAGGAGTCGGAGTTCCTCGACCGCGTCATTACCATCAACCGTACGGCGAAGGTCGTCAAGGGCGGCAGAAGGTTTCGCTTCAGCGCCATTGTTGTGGTTGGCGATGGCAAAGGCTCGGTGGGAGCCGGCCTCGGAAAGGCGCACGAAGTGCCGGAAGCGATTCGCAAGGGGATGGAGCAGGCGAAGAAGAGCATGGTTCCCGTTGCAGTTATCGGGGGGACGATTCCCTACGAGGTCATTGGTCAGTTTGGAGCGGGAAAGGTTTTGCTCAAGCCCGCCTCCGCGGGGACCGGGTTAATCGCCGGCGGTGCCGTGAGGGCCGTCCTTGAGTGTGCCGGAGTGCACAACATTCTGACGAAATGCCTGGGGTCCCACAACCCGCACAATCTGGTGAAGGCCACGCTGGAGGGGCTCACGCGATTGAAGCGGCCGGAGGAAATTGCGGCTCTTAGGGGAAAGTCCTGAGGAACCGGGGGATACAGCCGTGGATAAGAAACTGAAGATTACGCAGGTCAAGAGCTATATAGGACGGCCAGAGGCCCATCGCAAGGTTCTCAAGGGAATCGGGCTGGGAAAGATGAACAAGACCGTCGTCCTGGAGGACACACCGGCCATTCGTGGAATGGTACAAAAGGTGATCCACTTGGTCTCGGTGGAAGAAATCGAGGTTCGCAACTCATGAATCTTGGATCATTGAAACCCTCCGAGGGTTCGCGAAAGAAAAAGAAACGCGTCGGCCGGGGCGAAGGGTCCGGTCACGGTGGGACATCCTGCCGGGGGCACAAAGGACAGAATGCGCGCTCCGGAAGCAGCAGGAATCCGGGATTTGAAGGCGGCCAGATGCCTCTGTACCGCAGACTTCCCAAAAGGGGATTCCGGAATCCGTTCCGCAAGGACATCGCGATCATCAACATCGGCCAGTTGAACCGCTTTCCCGAGGGATCGATCATTGATGAAGCGATCCTGATCCAGAACGGTCTCGTTCATCACGCCGGTGATGGGATCAAGGTTCTCGGGAAAGGAACGCTTGACCGGCCCCTGTCAGTGAAACTCGATATGGTCAGTCGGGGGGCCAGGGAGAAGATTCTTGCCGCCGGCGGCTCCGTCGTCGAGGGGGCCTGAACTTGATAGGCGGGTTATCAAACATCCCGAAGATCCCGGAGCTCCAGAAAAGGATCCTCATCAGCTTTTTGCTGTTGTCGGTTTACCGGATCGGGGCCCACGTTCCAACCCCCGGCATCGATTCTGTGGCGCTGGCCGCTTTTTTCGAGCAAGCTAGGGGATCTCTCCTGGGGCTCTTTGACATGTTTGCGGGAGGAGCGCTGAGCAATTTCTCCGTGTTCTCCCTGGGCATTATGCCCTACATCAGTTCCTCCATCATACTACAGCTCCTGACCATCGCCATTCCTCACCTGGAAAGGCTTTCCAAGGAGGGTGAGGCCGGAAGAAAGAAAATCACCCAGTATACCCGGTACGGTACGGTTCTGCTCAGCATCATCCAGGGGTTTGCAATCGCGGTAGGACTCGAAAGCATGGCCGGGCCCACCGGCGCATCGATCGTCCTCGAACCCGGGTGGGGATTCCGCCTCATGACCATGATCACCCTGACGGCGGGGACAGCCTTCATTATGTGGCTGGGTGAGCAGATCACGGAGCGGGGAATCGGAAACGGCATTTCACTGATCATCTTTGCAGGGATTGTCTGCCGGGCTCCAGCGGCTATTTTCAACACGTTCCGGCTGCTTTCCAGCGGAGAAATGGGAATATTCTTCATTATCATTTTGATCGTTCTGATGATCGGCGTTGTCGGCGTAATTGTTTTCGTTGAGAGCGCACAGAGGCGAATTCCGATCCAGTATGCCAAGCGGGTTGTGGGAAGAAAGGTTTACGGGGGACAGACAACACATCTCCCGCTGAAAGTAAATACGGCAGGCGTCATTCCGCCCATTTTTGCATCCTCGATCATCATGTTTCCTGCGACGCTGGCCAACTTCATTACCCATCCCTGGATGAAAGTAGTTTCTGATTCGCTGGTTCCGGGCAGGATGGCTTATGAACTTCTATACGTAGGGTTTATCGTCTTCTTCTGTTATTTTTATACAGCGGTTGTTTTCAACCCCGTCGACGTGGCGGACAACATCAAGAAATATGGCGGTTATATTCCCGGTATCCGGCCGGGAAAGAAGACGGCCGAATATATCGACGCCGTGCTGTCGCGACTGACCTTCGGAGGCGCGATTTATGTCTCAGCGGTGTGTGTGCTGCCAAGCATCCTGATCAGCAACTTCAACGTTCCATTTTATTTCGGTGGAACCGCTTTATTAATCGTGGTTGGTGTGGCTCTGGACACGGCGGGTCAGATTGAGACACATCTTCTGACGCGGCAGTACGAAGGATTCCTTAAAAAAGGCCGCCTGGCAAAGCGGCGTTGAAAACGGAAAGCTTCGACGGCTGTCATGGTTATCCTCAAATCGCCGGAAGAGATTGAAACCATTCGCAACGCCAATCGGATTGTGGCGGAAATACTCGGCGAACTGGAGATCATGGTGAAGCCGGGGATCACCACCCGGGAACTGGACCAGCACTCGGAAAAGCTGGCCAGGAAAAAGGGAGCGAAGCCGGCCTTCAAGGGATACAGGGGTTATCCCTTTTCACTCTGTGCCTCCGTGAATGCAGAAGTGGTTCACGGGATGCCGTCCGACCGGGTTCTCAAGGACGGGGACATTGTGGGGCTGGATTTCGGAGCGCTTTACAAGGGTTATTACGGCGACGCCGCCATAACGGTTCCCGTGGGCGAGGTTTCCGAAGAGGCAAAAAGGCTGATACGCGTTACCGAGGAGTGCCTCTACAAGGGAATTGAACAGGCGAGAAGCGGTCAGCGGCTGGGAGACATCTCCGCTGCCGTCCAGAAGCATGTGGAGAATGCGGGCTTTTCCGTTGTCAGGGATTTCGTCGGTCACGGAATTGGAAGGGCGCTGCATGAGGAACCCCAGATTCCGAATTATGGTGTGGAGAAGCGCGGGATCGAGTTGAAGTCGGGAATGGTCTTGGCCATCGAACCGATGGTAAATCAGGGCGGATGGCGGGTTCGGGTGATGAATGACGGATGGACCGTTGTGACGGCGGACGGAAGGTTGTCCGCCCATTTCGAACATTCTATCGCCATCACAAAAAACGGTCCCGTGATCTTGAGCCGCGTTCATTAAGAACGGAGTCTTCTGGAGGGGATTGGGAGGAGCCGGTACGGAGCCATGGCAAAGGAAGAGCCCATAGAGGTGGAAGGCAGGGTTGTAGAACCACTGCCGAACGCCATGTTCCGGGTAGAGCTGGAAAACGGTCACCGCGTTCTTGCTCACATTTCCGGGAAGATGCGGATGCATTTTATCAAGATTCTGCCGGGCGACCGGGTCACGGTGGAGCTTTCGCCATATGACCTGACCCGTGGAAGGATCATATATCGGGCAAAATAGCCCGGCCAGCGAGCCGCTCCGGATCAAGCAGGGAAGGGGCGGCAGGACAGCAGGGAGGGAGTGTCGTGAAAGTACGGTCTTCCGTGAAGAAAATCTGTGACAAGTGCAAGATCGTCAAGAGGCGTGGCGTGCTCAGGGTCATCTGTGAGAATCCGAAGCATAAGCAGCGTCAGGGATAATTCGTACCAGGAGGTTTTCAGTGGCGCGCATTGCTGGAGTGGATTTGCCGAAAAACAAGCGGATGGAGATTGCCCTGACCTACATCTATGGCATCGGTCGGACGAAGTCCCTGCAGATCCTCAAGGAAGCGGGGATCGCTCCCGAGACGAAGACGGATGTCCTCGCGGACGCGGAGATCACCGCCATCCGGAATATCATCGACCGAGAACACAAGGTGGAGGGAGATCTTCGACGGGATATATCCATGGCCATCAAGAGGCTGATGGATCTGGGGTCCTATCGCGGTTTGAGGCACAGGAAAGGACTGCCCGTGCGAGGACAGCGTACCCGAACCAACGCCCGGAGCCGAAAAGGCCCAAGGCGGGGTGTCGGAGCCAAGAAAAAGTAGTGACCAAGCGCTTACGGAGGAATCATGGCTAGGCCAGCGCGAAAGACGGGCAAGAAGAAGGAAAAAAAGAACATCGCGGAAGGGGTTGCCCATATCCAGTCGACGTTCAATAACACGATCATAACCATTACGGACCTCAGCGGGAACGTAATCGCCTGGTCTTCTGCGGGAGTCCAGGGCTTCAAGGGTTCCCGGAAGAGTACCCCCTTCGCGGCGCAGATGGCGGCGGAAGATGCTGTCAAGAAGGCCAAGGAACACGGGATGAGAACCGTACAGGTTTATGTGCGTGGGCCCGGTGCGGGGCGGGAGTCGGCCTTGAGGGCGCTCCAGGTTGCCGGTCTGAATATCAGCCTGATACGGGACGTCACCCCGATTCCCCATAACGGATGCCGTCCGCCAAAGAGGCGTCGCGTGTAAGACCCGGGCTTGATTCGGCCGGGCAGATTTCCAACAATATTTGCAGATGAGCTGAGGGAGGAACCGTTGGCGAGATACACGGAATCCGCATGCAGGCGGTGCCGGAGAGAGGGACTGAAGCTGTTCCTCAAGGGAGACCGTTGTTACAGTGAGAAGTGCGCATACGAGCGGCGCGGTTATGCTCCGGGCGAGCACGGACAGATTCGGAAAAAATTCTCCGATTACGGCGTCCAGTTGAGAGAAAAGCAGAAACTGAAGAGGATGTACGGAGTATTGGAGAAGCAGTTCCGCGGTTATTTTGAGATGGCGGATCGGCAGAAAGGCATCACCGGAACCAACTTGCTGGTTCTTCTGGAGCGCAGACTGGATAACATGGTTTTCCGGATGGGTTTTGCCAGTTCCCGGACGGAGGGCCGCCAGTTGGTCCGGCACAACCATTTCCTGGTGAATTCCAAACCGGTCAACATTCCCTCATACCTGGTGAAAACCGGTGACTCGATCGAGATTCGAGAGGGGAGCCGGAAAGTGGAAAGAATCATCGAGGCCATGGAGACAGTGGCCAGGCGGGGAGTTCCCTCCTGGCTGGAACTGGATAAGGAGAACTTCCGGGGAGGTGTCAAGGCCCTTCCCAGCCGAGAAGAACTCACCATGCCCGTGCAGGAGCAGCTGGTCGTCGAGCTGTATTCGAAATAACGGCTGACGGCCCGGCTTGAGAGTGGCGGAAAGGAAATCACGTCTATGCAAAGCAATTGGCGCAGTCTGATACGGCCCAAACGTATCGAGTGCGATGAGGGCACGCATACCCGTTCCTATGGAGAGTTCACGTGTCAGCCCCTGGAGAGAGGATTCGGCATCACGCTGGGCAACGCCCTGCGAAGGGTGCTCCTGTCATCCATTCAGGGTGCGGCGGTTGTTTCCGTAAAGTTCGACGGTGTCCTTCATGAATTCGACACAATTCCGGGGGTGAAAGAGGATGTGACGGACATCATCCTCAACATCAAAGGCGTACGTTTCAAGATGCACGGCGAGGGTCCCCGGACGGTAACCATTGACCGCACGAAGAGTGGAACCGTAACGGCAGCGGACATCGTAACGGATGGAACCGTGGAGGTGCTCAACCCGGAGCACTACATTGCCACCCTGTCGGGAGAAGCGCCGTTTTCGGCCTCCATGGTCGTGAAGACGGGAAAGGGTTATGTCCCGGCGAAGCGGGAGAGGGATGTCGATCAGCCGGAAGGGACGATCAACATCGATGCCATCTTCTCGCCGATCAAGAAAATCAATTACACCGTCACGTACGCCCGTGTCGGCCAAGTGGCGGATTACGACAAGCTGATTCTCGAAATATGGACCGACGGAGGCGTTCTACCCGAGGATGCGGTAGCATACGCAGCCAAAATCCTGAAGGATCAACTGGACACCTTCATCAATTTCGATGAAGTGGAGGAAGAAGAGGCGCCTGCGCAGGAACCGGAGCGGGACGTCAACGAAATGCTGCTCCGCAGTGTCGACGACATGGAGCTCTCCGTGCGCTCGGCCAACTGCCTGAAGAACGCGGGAATCAAGCTCATCGGGGAACTGGTCCAGAAGTCGGAAGCGGAAATGCTCAAGACGAAGAATTTCGGAAGGAAATCGCTTAACGAAATCAAGACGATTCTGGACGAAATGGGCCTGAATTTCGGGATGAAGCTCGAATTCCCACCCTGGAACCGGGCCGCCGATGCGGATGAGATCGGCGGAAGCCGTGACAGTTAACCAGCCGTTGAGGAAAGGACCGGACTCATGCGTCACCGGAAACTGACAACGAAACTCGGAAGGACCTCCAGCCACCGGAAAGCCATGTTCCGCAACATGGTTACTTCCTTCCTGAAATACGAAAAGATCGAGACAACGGACATCAAGGCGAAGGAGCTGCGGCGCATCGCTGAAAAGATGGTGACGCTGGGAAAGCGGGGCGATCTGCATGCACGGCGCCAGGCCCTGGCCTATGTGCGGGACCGGGATGTCGTGGAGAAGCTGTTCGAGCAGATCTCGTTGCGGTTCAAGGATCGCAGGGGAGGCTACACGAGAATCGTCAAGACCGGTTTCCGGACGGGGGACAATGCTCCCATGGCCCTCATCGAGTTCGTCGGGGAAGAGAAGGAAAAGGCTCAGAAGGCCAAGAAGGCATCCAAGTCCAGGCAGAAGGCGTCATAGATCCGCAGCCGGCCGGGCCGGCTGTACAGCGAACCATCGAGAGGCAGGCCGATGAGGCCTGCCTCTCTTTTTTCTTGTCTTTTTACGGGTTCGGAGCTACGTAACCAAAACGGGAAAAAACGGGTTCATATCCCGAAAAGGATAACCGGCGAAAGGAGGTACCATGGCGGATATCAAAATCGGAGAAGTTGTGAAGTTCTTTGCGAAACCAAGCGTCGCCGCCGTCAAGATCACGGACGGGGAACTCAAGGTCGGGGAATCCATCAAGTTTTTCGGCCATACCACGGATTTGACGCTGGTGATCGATTCCATGGAAGTGAACAACCAGAAAGTGGAAACGGCTGTAGCAGGCGATTACATCGGGATCAAGGTGCCCGATCGGGTCCGGCCGGGAGACGAGGTCTTCAAGGTCGAATAGCCGGGCAGGACGTCATCATCTAGTTCGGGAAGGCCATGGGCTGGCGTATTGAATCCGCCGGATCCATGGCTTTTTCTTATTGACCTCGTCGGTGCGCTTCGATCATGTCCTATCAGGAATCACTTCAGTACATCTCCAGCCTCGGCGGAATGGGCATCCGGTTCGGCCTGGACCGCCTGAAGCGTGTTCTGGACCGCCTGAACAGCCCCCAGGAGGCCTGCCCCTCCGTAGTCATCGCGGGTACAAACGGAAAGGGGTCCGTCGCTGCCGTGACGGCCTCCGTTCTTCAGGCCTCGGGCCTCCGCGTCGGCCTCTATACGTCCCCGCATCTGGTGGACCTGCGGGAAAGAATCCAGGTTGCGGGCCACTGGATCGGGAAGGGTCATTTTTCCCGTCACGTTGAAGAAATAAGAAGAAAACTTTCCGGAGACGTCCTCACCTATTTCGAGTTTCTCACCACCATCGCGTTTCTCGAATTCCGGCGTGCCGGTGCCGATGTCGCCGTCCTTGAAGTCGGCATGGGCGGCAGGCTCGATGCCGCCAATGTCGTTGCGGACCCCGTGGTCTCGGTGATTACGACGATCGGCCTGGAGCACACGGCCTACCTGGGCAGGACGCTCCGGAACATCGCCGGTGAAAAGGCGGGTGTCATCCGGGAGGAGGGGGTCTGCGTCACCGGCGTACACCAGCCGTCGGTTCGGCATGTTCTCGATGAGGAGTGCCGGCGGAAGCGGGCAACGCTCTTCCGGCTAGGGCGGGATTTCAAGGGCCGTCCCACGGGCAGGGAAAGCTTTTCATATCGGGGGCGGATCTGGAGGGAGCGATCCCTGCCCTGCCCGCTCCGGGGACGGTATCAGATCGATAACGCCGCCGTCGCCATCGCAACCCTGGAGGTGATGGCCGAGCGTGGATTTCCGGTGGACATGGCGTCGATCCGGACCGGACTGGCCATGACGCATTGGGCCGGACGGATGGAAACAATTCCCGGAGATCCGCCGATCATCCTGGATGGAGCCCACAATCCTGCCGCCATGTCCGTTCTCTGCCGGGACCTCAAACGGGAAGCCTCTACCCGGCCGGTGGTTTTCCTGTTCGGCGTCCTGGAAGACAAGGACGCCGCCGCCATGCTGAAAAGAATACGCGGTGTGGCATCGGATGTGGTTCTGACCGAAACCCTTTCGGAAAGGGGCCTGCCTCCGGAAAAACTTCGGGACCTAGCCTCCCGCATTCTGTCCATTCCAATCGACGTCTGCCCGGATCCCCGGGAGGGCTTGCAGAGAGCCCGGGAAAAAGTGGGAAAGCACGGCCTGATCTGCGTGACCGGCTCGCTCTATCTTGTCGGTGCCGTGAAAAAGCTGTTCCCTCCCGTGGCAGAATATGATAGGGAAAGCCCTCCGTAAATTCAGGAATGTACTAAGGATATCCGCTTACAACCGGGAACGGGACCCATGGGTGCAGGCCAAGACAACCGCATCATTACGCTTTTCCTGTTTCTATTTCTTTTCTTTCCGGTTTTGATTCCTTTGACCGCTGTTGCTGCTGTAGAGCCCGCGGCCCCTGTTTCGACGGTTTCGTCAACGGAATCCACGCAAAACGGTGCCATTTCGGAAGTTGCGAATGACCCGGCGGTGGGGAAACCCATCCGGCAGGAAAAAGCGGATGTGGAAAGCGATGCCCATGCGGCGCAGGTCTCTGTGACACTCTCCGGAATCATAACGGATCCTTTTGGTAAGCCTCTTCCCGAAACCCGGGTGGAGATGGTTCACAGGCCCCAGACCCGGGTCGAAACCGACTACGACGGTCGTTTCTCCATCTCCGGTTTGCCCGGCGAGCCGCTTCTTCTCAAGGTCACCCGGGCGGGATTTCTTCCCCTGTTCATTTCGCGGCCGGAGCCCGGGGCTCCTGCAGCGGACGACCTTGCACGGTATATCCTGTACCCCGACGAGGAGAGCCTTCCCCTCCCCGCCGGGAAGGGTGGGCCGGTCCAGGTTGAAGCGGACCGGTTTGGATATGAACAGGACCCGGAGGCATATCTGGCAGCGGGCAACGTTTTTGTAACCTATGACAGTACCGTCCTCGTGGCGGAGAAGGTCCGCATCGACCGGGCAACCGACGAGGCGTCGGCGGAGGGGCACGTGCTGGTCCTCGGTGACGGGGACATCCTGGAGGGAGACAGGGGGACGCTCAAGATCGAGGCCAAGACGGGGGTCATCTACCAGGGCCGCCTGTTCCTGGCGAAGAATCACATGTACGTCCAGGGAGACCGGATCGAAAAGCGGGCCGAGGCAACCTACCGGGTGGAGAATGTCTCGGCCACGCCCTGTGACGGGGACAGGCCCGACTGGCGGTTCACCGGCCAGGAGCTTGACGTCACCGTCGACGGGTACGGCAAGATCTATCACGGGCGTTTCGAAGTGCGGAACCAGCCCGTGATCTATACCCCGTTCCTGATGTTTCCGGCAAAGACGACGCGGCAGACCGGTTTTCTCCTTCCCTATTTCGGCTATTCAAGAGACAAGCTGGGCGTGGATGTGGATGTGCCGTTCTACTGGGCCGCGACCAAGAACATGGACGCCACGCTTTACACGCGCACCATGACCAAGCGGGGAGTCCAGGAAGGGCTTGAGGTGCGGTATGTTACGGCGGGCGGCTCTTTCGGCACGTTTTACGGCGACGTCCTCAGCGACCGGAAGGAGATCAGCGAGAACCTCGGTTTCATAAGCCGGAACTGGTCATCGGGCCAGCGCAGATGGGCCTTGTGGTGGAATCATGAGACCCGGTTCGCGAACAACAGCTACATCCGGGCGGACATCGCCAAGGTCTCCGACGCTTTCTACTTCCGGGATTTCTCATCCCATAACTATTTCCTGTCTTCCTACGCCAGCGATCCGTCGGACCGTTTCCGGAGAGTCTCTTTCCTGGCGAATGAATCCCTGACCCAGCTGGATTCAAGCATCCGTTATGTGAAGGACTGGACCAACGCCAACCTGACTGCCGCCATCCGCTATACCGACGATTTTTCCAAGTCGACCAACGCGGCGACCCTGCAGCGCTACCCGGAGATCACTTTCACCACCACGCAGCAGCAGATCCCGGACACGCCGCTGTACGTCCAGTTCAACGGCATCTATGACTATTTCTACCGGAACACTGGGCAGAAGGGGCACCTGCTGGACGTCAAACCGACTATCAGCCTGCCGAAGACGATATTCCAGCGTTTCCAGGTCAAGCCCTTTATGAGCTGGGAGGGGACGTTCTGGAGCCGGGACGACAGCGTCAGCCTGACCACGGACACCCGCCAGGGGGAGCGGCAACTCTTCCACATGGGAGCCACCATGTCGACGGAAGTGCAGAAAATATTTTCCGTCAACCTGCTGGGAGTGGACAAGATCCGCCATGCCATCAAGCCGGAGGTGACGTACGGCTATATCCCGAATACGGCCCAGGCGGACATTCCCGATTTTGCCACCGCGGTCAACGAGATGAATGCCGTCACGTATTCCGTGACGAACACCCTCACGGCCCGCCGCAAGGACAGGAAAACCGGCAAGACGACCTATCAGGAATGGGTCCGACTGAAGCTGGCCCAGACGTTCGACATCATCGAAGCGAGGCGGACCATGGAGGTGGGGTCGGCGGGAAACAGGCCCTTCAGCGTGATGGACATGGAACTGGACCTGACGCCGGTTTCCTATCTGACCTTTGCCGCCCGGAACAAGCTGGACGTCAACACGGGAGGATGGACGCAGACCAATTACGATCTGACCCTGTCCGATGCACGAAAGGATTCGATCACGGCGGGATACCGGTACACGAAGGACACTCTGGAGGAGCTGAATCTGACGATCAAGGCCGTCATCACGCCGTCCCTGGACATCATGTACACCCATCGCCGGAATCGCCTGGATAACAAGGACGTGGAGCGGACGTACAGCCTTCAGTACAGGCGGCAATGCTGGGAGATCATGGTCAGTTTCTCCGACAATGTCACCTATCTGGCGAACGGTGTGGAGGAGCCGGACCGGGTCTATGCGGTCAAGCTCTCCCTGTACGGCCTCTAAGCCCCGTGCGTGGAGCGCGGATAACAGCCCGCCTGCGTTTCCGCAAGCATTCCGGACAAGGATTTTTCCTTGACAAACCCACCCGGATTGCGTAGGTTCCACCTTTCAATTTTACATGGCTGGTGATCACTCAATGAAGACATACAGCGCCAGAAAGGAAGACGTACAGCGGGACTGGTACGTCGTGGACGCCGAGGGAAAGACGCTGGGCCGGCTGGCCAGCGAGATTGCATCGCGGCTGCGAGGCAAGCACAAACCGGTCTATACGCCCCACGTGGATACAGGGGATTTTGTCATTGTTGTGAACGCCGGCAAGGTGGTTCTCACGGGCAAGAAACTCACCGACAAGATGTATTACTCGCACTCCGGCTATCCGGGAGGACTGAAGTCCATTGCAGCGGGAAAACTCCTGCAGACCCGGCCGGAAGAGGTGCTCCGCATCGCTGTCCGGGGCATGCTTCCGAAGAACACCCTGGGAAGGCAGATGCTCAAAAAGCTCAAAATCTACAAGGGCAGCACCCATGTCCATGAGGCCCAGAGCCCCAGGACACTCGATCTGTAGGCAACAGCAGGGAAGATTCGATCTGGAGAGAAACATGGAAAAACGCTTCTACGCAACAGGCAAGCGGAAGACGGCCATCGCCAGGGTTTACATGAAGGAAGGCACCGGCCAGCTGGTCGTCAACAAGCGCAATTTCGACGACTACTTCACCCGGGACAGCTTGAAGATGCTGATCCAGCAGCCGCTGGAGATCACGGGAAAGAAGGGTCTTTTCGATTTCTACATCAACGTGAACGGCGGCGGCAGCGCAGGTCAGGCCGGAGCCGTCAAGCACGGAATTGCAAAGGCGCTCATCGACTTCGACGCCGATCTGCGCTCCGTCCTGAAGCGGGCCGGATTCCTGACCCGGGACTCCCGCATCAAGGAGCGCAAAAAGTACGGCCAGCCGGGGGCCAGGAAGCGATTCCAGTTCTCCAAGCGCTAACGGAGAGGGGGGCTTTCGGGCCTCCCTTTTTTTTTCCGCCCCTTCCGGGCATTCTTATCCCTCAATCCGGCGTCCACCGAAGCCGGAGATTCCTGGTGGCGATCCATGAAAGTCGGTATTTACGGAGCCAGCGGATACACGGGCCAGGAGCTTCTGCGGATCCTCCTGAACCATCCCCATGTGGAGGTCACGGCCGTCACGTCCCGGCAGTACAAGGGAATGGCTGTTTCCGATCTCTATCCCGTCTTTACGGACCGGACAAACCTGGCCTTTCTCGATGCTTCTCCGGAAGAGGTGGCCGAAGCAGCGGACTTTATCTTCCTGGCCCTTCCGCATGGCGGGGCGATGAAAGTGGCCTCCCATTTTCTCGATGCCGGGAAGAAGGTTGTCGACCTGAGCGCCGACTTTCGACTCCGGAAGGTGGAAACCTTCGAGGCCTGGTACGAGAAGCACGGCGCCCCCGGCCTGATCAAGGAAGCGGTGTACGGAATTCCCGAGCTGTACCGGAGCGAGATCCGGTCGGCCCGCTTCGTTGCCAATCCAGGATGCTATCCCACCAGCATCATCCTCGGGTTTGCTCCGCTCCTGAAAGAGGGCCTGATCGACACGGAGACGCTCATCGCCGACTCCAAGTCCGGTGTGAGCGGCGCCGGGCGGGAGGCCCAGATCGGCTCGCTCTTCTGCGAAGTCGACGAGGGTTTCAAGGCCTACAAGGTGGGCCAGCACAGGCACACACCGGAGATCGAGCAGGAGTTGGGTGTCCTCGCCGGCCGGGAGATCTTCCTCTCATTCACCCCTCACCTGCTCCCGGTGAACCGGGGGATCCTGAGCACTCTTTACGCCCGCCTGACAGGGAGCATGTCCACCGCGGACCTGGCGGAGCTGTTCCGCCGCTTCTACGAGCGGGAGCCCTTCGTCCGGGTCTACCGGGAGGGAAGCGTCCCCAACATCTCGTCGGTCAAGGGAACCAACTTCTGCGACATCGGCGTGGTGGCGGACAAGCGGACGGGCCGGGTCATCGTGCTGTCCGCCATCGACAACCTGGTGAAGGGGGCCTCGGGGCAGGCCGTCCAGAACATGAACCTGATGTGCGGTTTCCCGGAGGACGCTGGGCTCGGCATGCTGTCCGTGTTCCCCTGATGCCCGCCTGGCGTGCGGAGCGGCTCCCCGGATCGCAAGGACAGGACGTTTCGAATATCCCGCAGGCGAAGAGCTGGAAATGTTTCCTGGCGGATCGCATGCCCACGGACACGGAGGAGTTTTCATGTCCCTGAAACTCTACAACACCCTGACGAGACGGAAAGAGGAATTCAAACCCATCGCGCCCGGAAAGGTGGGCATGTACGTCTGCGGGATCACCGCCTATGACGTCTGCCACATCGGCCACGCCCGCTCCGCCGTCGTCTTCGACGTCATCACCCGCTACTTCCGGTATGCCGGGTTCGACGTCACCTACGTCAAGAACTTCACCGACGTGGACGACAAGATCATCGAGCGGGCCAACCGGGAGAAGACGACCATCGGGGAGATCTCGGAGCGCTTCATCGCCCGGCACAACGACGATATGGGAGCCCTCGGCATCGAGCCGCCGACGGTGACGCCCAAGGCGACGGAGAACATCGACGGCATGATCCGCCTCATCCGGACCCTGGAGGAAAAGGGGCTGGCCTATGCCATGGACGGGGACGTCTACTACTCCGTGGAGGGATTCCGCGGCTACGGGAAACTCTCGGGACGCAACCTGGAGGACATGCTGGCGGGTGCCCGGGTGGACGTGAACGAGCGGAAGCGAAACCCCCTGGATTTCGCCCTGTGGAAGGCCAGCAAGGAAGGGGAGCCCTGGTGGGACAGCCCCTGGGGACCCGGCCGGCCGGGCTGGCACATCGAGTGCTCCGTCATGAGCCAGCGCTTTCTCGGCGAGACCTTCGACATCCACGGCGGCGGCGAGGACCTGATCTTCCCCCACCATGAGAACGAGATCGCCCAGTCCGAAGGCGCCTACAGGAAGCCCTTCGCCAATTACTGGCTCCACAACGGCTTCGTCCGGATCAACTCCGAGAAGATGTCCAAGTCCCTGGGGAACTTCTTCACCATCGAGGAGATGCTCCGGCGCTATGCCCCGGAGGTCCTGCGCTTCTTCATGCTCCAGAGCCATTACCGGAGCCCCGTGGACTTCTCCGAGGAGTCGCTGGCGGAGGCCCGGCAGGGCATGGACCGGTGCTACAGCACACTGAAGCTGCTTCAGGACGCCCTGAAGGCGGGCGAGGGCACGGCGGAGGCCGACTCATCCTCGCTGGCCGGGAAGGAGAAGGACCTGGCGGAGGTCTTGTCACGGCTGCCGGAACGGTTCTCCGAGGCCATGAACGACGACTTCAACACGGCCCGGGCGCTGGGTTACGTCTTCGACGTGATCCGCCACCTGAACGGCTATCTGCTGGACAAGGCCTTCCGCGTCACGCCGGCTTCCATGGCGGTCCTGCGCCAGGCCCGGGAGACCCTCGACAGGCTCGGCCGGGTCTTTGGGCTTTTCCTGGTGGATCCGGACCGCTACCTCCTGGAGGACCGGGAGCGGGAAGCCACCAAGCGCGGACTGGACGTGGCGGAGATCGAGCGGCTCATCGCCGGACGCCGTGAGGCCAGGGAAAACAAGGACTGGCACAGGGCAGACGAGATCCGGAAGGAGCTGGCGGCCCGGCAGGTCGTGCTGAAGGACGGACCCTCCGGGACGACCTGGAGCATCCAGTAGGCAAGCCGGCTCGGTAGAAAAAGACAAGGGCGCGGGCGAGTGGCCGGAGGGTCATGGGTCCGCGCCCTTTTTTTATGGCTGCGGAAGCAAGGATCGGGTAATTCGTTTTTCGTCTGCGTCCTGCGCGTGTGCCGACTGATTCAGGGCAGGCTCCAGGGGGCGCGCCTTTTTTCGTATTCCTCATCCGGCAGTTGAATCAGGACCGGCTGCGCATCCGATTCGAGCCACCGCAGGACCCGCTCCAGGTCCTCCGCCGACAGGGCCGTGCATCCCTCCGTCGGCGAAGCGGGCCCCCGCCGCCGGTGCAGGAAGATGCACGAGCCGGCCCCCGGCAGGACGGGATCGGCGTTGTGCTCGATGACGGCTCCCAGGCGGTATAGACCGTCCTCCCGGAGCATCGCCTCGCGGCTCTTCCAGTCCGGCACCGCTCCAGAACTGTCGAAGATAAGGTTGTAGGAGGCCGATGCCGGATCGTCGATGCAGAGGGTCTCCGGCGTGATCCGCCGGTAGGGGAGCCGGATCCATGGGACGTCCTCCGGCTCCGCGTATCCGAAAGCCCGATGGATGCGGAAAATCCCCGCCGGCGCTTTCCCGTCGCCCTCCCGCTTCCGCGGCTCTTCCTCTTCCGCCAGGGGATGGATCCCCCGCCCCCAGGCGAGGCCGTGCTTTCCAAGCATGACGGGCATGTCGCCGGGCTCGACGTACCAGGCCGAGCGCGGATTCACCCGGGAGCAGAGCCGGAGCGTGCCTTCCGTCGCTTTCCATCCCCCGGTCCTCACGACCAGGGCCTGCCGGCACTTCCACGGCCAGGCGTCCCCGAGACGCTCCATCTCAAGGCAGGCGGGGGTGGCAGGGGGGCGGATGTCAGCCATGGAATTCTCCTTCGTTCCGAATGCCTTTACGACAACCGGCCCCGGCCGTCCAGTCGCGAAATTCTCCAATAAAAAACTTCCCAATGAAAAAATGCGACAAGCCCTCGTCGTCTCGATGTTGAATGAAGAGATTTATGGAGAGAGTATTAAGCGGACTGCATGACTGAATGGCGGGAGAATTCGATTATCTGGAAATGATGTCATGATGCTGATGAAAACGTAATGACAATGATGGTTCTGCATGATATGGTCCGGCAACTCCTCAAAATAGACCAAACCGCCCCTGATTCTTCATGGAGAAAGATAAGCTCATCATGCAGAAACGAGGGCTTCAAAAGTCTGCAGAGATACTATTAGAAGAATATTCGGAATTTGTCCAGGGAATGTGTAATTATATTATTATGATAAGTCTATAGGTCCACGTCTGCTCACACGACGCTCTGACCTGCTGTTAACATGACTGATATTGAGCCCGCAAGCCACGTTAGGAAGGTAGAGTATCTCATATATTTAAAGTGATATATAATTGAGGTCACAATGGATTACATCGCACATGATAAGCAGTCATTAAAAGATCATCTCGAAGGTGTTGCTAAACTCGCAAAAAAGCACGCTGAAAAAATTGGGATGAAAGAATATGGAGAACTTCTCGGACTTCTTCATGATTTCGGAAAATACAGTAGTAAGTTTCAGAAATACATAGGAGATTCTATTAGAAAGAATGATCCCGAATTCAATCCTGACGAAGACGAAGATTTTGAAGATCCTACAGGCAAGAGAGGGAAAATCGATCATTCTACAGCCGGTGCCCAATATCTTACTCAATATCTTAATGACAAGAATACTTCATCCAATGCCCATAAAATCGTCGGGCAAATCCTTTCCCTTTGCTTAGTGTCACATCACTCAGGACTTATCGATTGTATTAAGACTGGCAACAAAGGGACATGGGATTCCTATTCCGAGCGCTTATCAAAGGATTATGAAAAAACACACGTAGTCGAATGTACAAAGTCGTCCGATAAGGAGATATTGAATAGGATAAGCAACCTGCTTGCGGATCAATCCTTCACAAAGCCATTCGAGAAAATGTGCTGCAATATCGTGTGCTTATCTTCAGAGAAAAGTCCTACTTCTGTGATCGCTCAATTCCAGTTAGGATTGCTTGTAAGATTTTTGTTCAGTGCATTGATTGATGCCGACCGTCAGGATTCGGCCGATTCAGGGAATCCTAAGAATAAAAAGTATCGTCTCTGCGGAAATTATAAAAATTGGGATATTTTAATCAAGAGGCTTGAAAGAGAGTATAAGACTTTTAAAGTAAAAAAGCGTGTTGATGAAGTTCGTAATGACGTAGCTGAACATTGTCTTCACGCTGCAACAAGATCAAAAGGCTTGTTTACTTTAACAGTCCCCACGGGCGGGGGAAAAACACTCGCCAGTCTTCGTTTTGCGTTACTCCATGCAAAAAAGCACGATATGGATCGAATTTTCTATATAATCCCGTTTACAACCATCATTGATCAGAACGCACAAGTCGTTAGAAGGATTTTGGAGCCGGATGGGTTTGCGGAAGATGCTGGTAAAATCGTGCTTGAGCATCACTCGAACATTGGATCCGATGCACAAAGCTGGAAAGAAAAGCTGCTGACAGAAAATTGGGATGCACCGGTAATATTTACTACAATGGTTCAGTTTCTAGAGGTGCTTTTCGGGGCAGGTAATCGAGGTGCGAGAAGGATGCATCGGTTGGCCAAGTCGGTAATAATTTTTGACGAGATTCAGACCCTGCCGTTACATTGTGTCCATCTTTTCAACAATGCAATCAATTTTCTCGTTGATCAATGTGGCAGCACGGTTGTTCTCTGCACGGCCACGCAGCCTCTTCTTGGGACCGTTGATAAAAAGAAAGGAAGCTTAAACCTTTCCCAGAAGAATGAATTGATGCCCGACGTTAGCAGGTTGTTTACCGATCTGAAGAGGGTTTCTGTTCATGATTGCCGAAATGCGACCGGATGGACTTACCATGATATTGCAGCGCTTTCCGTTGAACGGGTCAAGACGGATGGGAATTGCCTTGTCGTGGTCAACACAAAGAAAGCGGCAGAGAGAATTTTCAAGGAAGGGGGAAATGAATATTTTGAGGCATTTCATTTAAGTACGGGAATGTGCCCTGTGCACCGAAAGCAAATGCTTGATGTAATTCACCAAAAGCTGAAAGAGGAAATGCCGATCCTATGTGTCAGCACACAGTTAATTGAAGCCGGTGTAGATATAGATTTTCGTTCAGTTGTTCGACTGTTAGCAGGGCTTGACTCCATAACGCAAGCTGCCGGCCGCTGCAATCGGCAGGGAAGTCCGGAAACCGGAAAAGTTTTCATTATCAATTGTATAGAAGAAAACCTTACACATCTCGATGCAATTAGGATTGGTCAGGAGAAATCAAATCGTGTCCTCGACGATTATAGGGAGCAACCGGAAAAATACGGCGGCGACATCATTGGACCCGAAATGCTCAAATGGTATTATCAGAATTATTTTTTCGACCGCAAGAATGTTATGGATTATCCATTCGATGAATTTCGGAAAGACACATTGCTACAACTGTTATCTACGAATGAGAATGCTGTGGGTGATTTCCAACGGGCGAATAAAACAAAGCCTTTAATCAATCTGCGTCAATCTTTCATGACAGCGGCTAAACATTTCAAGTCAATCGAGGCCCCGACACAAAGCGTTATCATTCAATATGGCGAGGATGGACGAAATCTTGTCAGTCAACTCTGCGCCTCTTTTAATGTTGAAAAGCAATATCCGCTTATTAAAAGAGCACAGCATTATTCAGTTAACTTGTATCCTCATGAATTTGAAAAACTGGTCCAAGAAAATGCCCTTTATCGTGTACAGGAGGGTATGGAAATTTATTACCTCGATGTCCAGTACTACAGCAAGAAAACCGGTTTGTCTTTGGTACCGGTAGAAGAGGGGGAACAGTTCAAAAATGAATACATTGCCTAAAAACACTATTGAATTCAGGCTGTGGGGCAGATACGCGCTTTTCACTGACCCTCTTACAAAGATTGGTGGTGAGAAATGTTCTTATCATCTGCCGACTTACGAGGCGCTTAAAGGTGTTTGTAAATCAATTTACTGGAAACCAACTTTAACCTGGGTGGTGGATGCTGTTAGGGTAATAAAGCGCATACGAACGCAAACGAAAGGCACAAAGCCTCTCAATTATGGTGGAGTTTATCCAAGTGAAAAAGCTCACGGCAAAAAGCAAGAGAACTTTTATGACCTTGCAATCTATACTTTCCTTTCAGATGTCGAATATCAAGTGAGGGCACATTTCATATGGAATGAGAATCAAAAAAAACTGGAAAAAGACCGTATTGATGGCAAGCACTATGCCATCGCCAAACGGATGCTGGAGCGCGGAGGTCGTCAGGATATCTTCCTTGGCACGCGTGATTGCCAAGGCTATGCTGAGCCATGCGTATTTGGCGAAGGAAAAGGAGCTTATGACAATGAAGAGGAAATTGCGTACGGTCTGATGTTCCATGGTTTCGATTATCCTGATGAAACTGGGGAGAACAAACTTGTCGCACGTTTCTGGTATCCCGTGCTGAAGAAAGGGGCTTTGGTTTTTGAAAGGCCTGAAGATTGTAAGCAGAAGTATAAGAAAGTTGTACGACAAATGTACGCGAAAAGGTTCGGAACCGAAAATGTAAAAACGGTCGAACTCGAAGCCGCGGAACTGGAGGTGTCGGTATGAGCTGGATGCAGAAACTATATGAAACATGTGCTGTGATCAACGGGTTGCCTTTAAACCAAAATGAACGTCCTTGGCCAGTTTCTCACATGGTCAAGAAAGCACATGTAGAAGTTACAATTGACATTAAAGGAAATTTTAAAAGAATTGACAAATTGGAAGGAAAAAATGCAGCCACGATTATACCAGTTACAGAATCTTCAGCTAATCGTACAAACATAGATGAACCTCACCCACTGTGTGAAGAACTAAGTTATTGCGCTAAAGATTTACCGAATCGTAAGAGGAAAAGATTTGAGTTAATGTATTCTTTGCTAGATTGTTGGGCGAAATCCACTGATTTCTCTCATCCAAAAGTTAAAGCAATTCGAGATTATCTAAAGAATGATGGTAATCTGTATAGAGAATTATTTAAGAATAAATTGTTGCCTTTTAAAACGATGAATTCGAAAGGAAAGAAGACACCAGTTGATGACAGTAAAATATTTGTTAGATGGAGAATAGTGGAGCCCGATAATCAATGTTCAGGCACGTGGGAAGATGAATCGTTGATAGAAGCTTGGAAAAAGTTTGATGAGCGACAAAATAAGCATCACAATAAAACTTTTTGTATGCTTTCTGCACAGAATGTAAGGATTGCAAAAAGTCATCATAAATACTTAAGAACATCTGATGATGGTGCTAAACTCATTTCATCAAATGATTATAGAGGGTTTACTTTTCGAGGACGCTTTACAGATGGAAAAGATGATTACGCTAGGCAAGCTTGCACAATTGGTTACATCGAAAGTCAAATGGCACACAATGCATTGAGATGGTTGATTCGCAGGCAAGGTTATTACAAAGTCGAAGGTGAGTTCGTAAGATGTTTTGTTGCCTGGGCTGTAAATTGGAAGCCTATTCCCGATCCATGCGCAAGTTCATGGGATTTTCTTGGGAAAGAGTTCCAACCACAAGGTAACCTACCTTCGTCGATTGGTGATGTTGGTCAGTCATTTGCGAGGCGTTTTCAAAAGAAGCTTGACGGATATAAAGCCAGTATTGCCGATTCGGAAGATATTGTCGTTATGGGTTTGGATTCTGCAACACAGGGAAGGATGGCAATTACTTTTTACCGGGAGCTGACCGGTTCTGAATTTTTAAAACGAATAGAAAAATGGCATACTGATTTTGCATGGTTTCAAAATTACGGACGGAATAAAGAGGACAAGAAAAAGCAAATAATTTTTGAGGGTGCGCCTGCACCAAGAGATATTGCATGGTGTGCCTATGGTAGCAAAGTGGAGGGTAAGAACGGCGTCAAGTTTCTCAATGCAACAGTGGAACGGCTGATGCCGTCAATTATTGACGGAAGGGCGGTTCCCCGTGATTTAGTTGAACGGTGTATCCGCCGTGCCTTAAATCGCGCTGGGTTTAAATTTGAAAAGGATGGAAGCCAACCTGATTTTGAAAAGTGTCTTGGCATAGCATGTTCGCTGTTCAAAGGTTGTAATATGGAAAGGAGGTACAAAATGGCTCTTGAGGAAAACAGGAGTTCGCGGGATTACTTGTATGGCAGGCTGCTCGCGGTAGCGGAAAAGGTTGAGTCCATGGCGCTCTACTTTGCCAATGAAAAACGCGAAACCACAGCAGCACGGTTGATGCAGAGGTTTGCTGACAGGCCTTATTCAACATGGCGAACGATCGAGACAAGTCTTGCACCATATAAGGCGCGCCTGAACGCAAAAAGACCCGGCTTGCTGAACGGCTACAACGAATTAATGGATCAGATTTGTTGTAAAATTACCACTGACGAATTCACGAAAGACAGCAGACTAAGCGGCGAATTCCTGCTTGCCTATCACTGTCAGCGCAAGTGGCTCAATGAGCATGCGCGCGATAAAGGCCGATGGGTGGCAAAGACAACAGATGAAGACGATCAGGCAAAAGAATCAGACGAATAAATACAATGCAAAGGAGGAACGATCATGGCGACTTTAAGCAAAAAGATCGATTTTGCTGTTATCATGAGTGTGAAGAATGCCAACCCTAATGGCGATCCTTTAAACGGCAATCGTCCACGAACTGATTATGATGGCTTTGGTGAGATCTCAGATGTCTGTTTAAAAAGGAAAATTCGGGATAGATTGCTTGAAAAAGGAGAAATAATATTTGTACAGTCGGATGACAATAAAATAGATGGCTATCCAAATCTTAGAAAGCGGGCAGAATCTGTACTTGGTAATATAGAAAATACATCAGCAATGCGAAATAAAGCCTGTGAGACATGGTTTGATGTTAGATCTTTCGGTCAAATTTTCCCTTTTAAGGGGTCTGACAAGAAAAGAAAAAAAGGAGAGTCTAAAGATAGTTCAGAAAGTGGTGAAAGTGCAACTGGTAGCTCAATAGGAATAAGAGGCCCTGTTACAATACATCCTGCTTTTAGTATAGAAGATATAAACGGCAATATTATATCAGAACAGATTATTAAATCTACGAGCCTTGAAGGTGATGGAATAAAAAGGCAACCTGACCAAATGGGAATGAAGCATCGCATCGGAAAGGAAGTCATCTATGTAACATTCGGGAGCATGAACCCACAGCTTGCCGAACGGACTGGTTTTTCCGATGAAGATGCGGATGTGATCAAAACCATCCTACCAAAGCTTTTTGAAAATGATGCCTCAGCAGCGCGTCCTGAAGGAAGCATGGCTGTAAGGAAAGTTATCTGGTGGGAACATAACTGTAAGGCCGGACAACATTCTTCAGCTAAAGTACATAAAACGGTTTCTGTCAATCCTGATGGAAGTTTCACTCTAAAAAACTTAGAAGGTTTAAAACCGGAAGAGATTGATGGTTTTTGAAACGCAATAGCCCATGACTGTGTTTCGACACATCTTGCCGCTCAGACGAAGTTCTCCGAGGAGGACCTGGAGAAACTCTGGAATGCGCTGACGAATATGTTCGAGCATGACCGGTCTGCCGCCCGGGGGCTGATGTCCACCCGTGGTTTGATCGTTTTCAAACATGATACCGCCCTTGGCAAGGCTCCGGCTCACAGACTTTTCGAACTCGTGCAGGTTAGGCGAAAAACGGATCCATCAAAGCCGGCAAGAGCATTTGGGGATTATGAAATTGTGATTGATGAAACCCGACTGCCCACCGGTATGACATTGGATGTCAAGGTGTGAGACTGTAGTAACTATTTTCGTCGATGAACAACGAGCCTTTGAAAGGCGACACACATGAAAAGAAAGAGAGAACCACCTTCGACAGGTGAGTTGATTCTGTATCAGACGGAGGATGGTGAAACCAAGGTTGAGGTGCGCCTTAAAGATGATACCGTTTGGCTAACCCAACGGCTTATGGCTGAGTTATTCCAGAAGGATGTTCGGACCATCAATGAGCACATTAAGCACATTTTCACGGAGGGGGAGCTTTCTCCGGGTTCAGTTATCCGGAATTTCCGGATAACTGCTACCGACGGGAAGCAATACGACACCTCCCATTATAATCTGGATGTGATCATTTCCGTTGGATATCGGGTAAAGTCCCTTCGCGGCACGCAGTTCCGCATCTGGGCCACGCAACGCCTCCGGGAATTCATCGTAAAAGGTTTTACCCTTGATGATGACCGCCTCAAGCAGGCGGGAGGCGGTGCTTACTTCGACGAACTGCTTGCCCGTATCCGGGATATCCGCTCTTCGGAGAAAATCTTCTGGCGCAAGATCCTGGATATCTATGCCACCAGCATTGACTATGAGCCAAACACTGAACTTTCCAGGCAGTTCTTTGCCTCCGTTCAGAACAAGATGCACTGGGCAGCCCATGGTCAGACGGCGGCGGAGGTGATTCACGGCCGGGCGGATGCGGACAAGCCGTTCATGGGCCTGACGTCTTGGCTGGGAAGCACCCCACGGAAAGCGGATGCTATCATTGCCAAGAATTACTTGAATGAAAATGAATTGGACATCCTGAACCGGATTGTCAGCATGTACCTGGATTTCGCGGAATTACAGGCTTTGAATCGCAGGCCCATGCATATGCGGGACTGGCTGGAGAAACTGGACGATTTCCTGAAAATCAGCGGGCGGGACATTCTGACGGATGGAGGCACGATCAGCCATGACGAAGCGATTGAGAAGGCAGCCGCAGAGTATGAGCGTTATCAGCGGGAAAGGATAAACGAACCTTCCATTGTTGAGCGTGATTGCCTGAAAGCTATTCGCGAAGTCAGGCGGATCGAAGATTCCAGGAACAAGGGCAGAAAGAAATGACGGACGAAGCGCAGGACAATCTGCTTATGATCTCTGCCTTGCAGCACTATGCGTACTGTCCCCGCCAGTGCGCTCTCATTCACATTGAGCAGATGTGGACAGAGAACCGCTTCACCGTCGAAGGACGGATCATGCACGAGCATGTCCACGAGGAGGGGAGGGAATCCCGTGGTGACGTGAGGATCGAACACGGGGTTCCCCTTCGCTCGCTTCGGCTGGGCCTCATTGGAAAAGCCGACGTCGTGGAATTTCATCGCCGGGAGGATGGTTCCTGGCGGCCATTTCCCGTGGAATACAAACGGGGAAAACCCAAACCGGACGACTGCGACAAGGTCCAGCTTTGCGCCCAGGCGCTCTGCCTGGAAGAGATGCTGGGTGTTTCCATCCCTGCAGGAGCGATCTTCTATGGCCGGACCAGGCGTCGTCTTGATGTCG
Source organism: Syntrophales bacterium (assembly GCA_035363115.1). Lineage (NCBI taxonomy): Bacteria > Pseudomonadati > Thermodesulfobacteriota > Syntrophia > Syntrophales > Syntrophales bacterium. The sequence goes on from DAOSEM010000008.1 coordinate 46,161, forward strand.
CGTTCGACGGAGCACTGCGGTTGGAAACGGAGGAAGCGGCGCGTCGCACACACGAATTGGTTTCTTCCGGACGGACGCCGCCTCCGGAATATTCGAAGAAGTGTGATAGCTGCTCGCTCGTGGCGGACTGCTTGCCGAAATCCATCCGGAGAGGCCGATCGGTGAAGAAATATTTGTCGAGAATGCTGGCGGAGCCATGAAAAAACATCTCAACACGTTGTTTGTTACCACCCAGGGCGCCTATCTCGCCAAGGAGGGGGAGACGATTGCCGTCAAGGTGGACAAGGAGGTTCGCCTGCGTCTGCCCGTTCACACCCTGGGGGGAATCGTCTGCTTCGGCAATATCTCACTGAGCCCGTTCCTAATGGGTTTTTGCGCGCAAAACGGCGTCGGGATCAGCTATCTCTCCGAACAGGGACGATTCCTGGCCAGGGTACAGGGGCCTGTATCGGGAAATGTCCTGCTGCGCCGCGAGCAGTATCGGCGGGCGGATGATTTAAAATTCTCCGCCGACATCGCCGGATCGATTGTGGCGGGGAAAATAGCCAACAGCCGGACCGTCATCCAGAGAACTCTGCGGGACCACGGGGAGAAAGTGGACAGAGCCGCTTTGGAGCGTGTGGTGAGCCACCTTGGGAACAGTGTCGCATCACTCGGTAACGGTCAGGCTCTTGATGCAGTCCGTGGGATCGAGGGAGATGCAGCCAGGGCTTATTTTGACGTCTTCAGTCATCTGATCGTCGCGCAAAAGGAATCGTTCACGTTCAGCGATCGGAATCGCAGGCCGCCTCTGGACAACGTCAACGCTCTTCTCTCGTTTGTCTATACCATGGTCATGCATGATGTCCGATCTGCACTGGAGGGAGTGGGATTGGATCCGGCCGTCGGTTTTCTCCATCGGGATCGCCCGGGGCGGCCGGGCCTCGCTCTCGACCTGATGGAGGAGTTCCGGCCTTTTCTGGCGGACCGGCTTGCCCTTTCGTTGATCAATCTGAGGAAAGTACAAGGCAGGGGTTTCCGAAAAGCTGAGACAGGGGCAGTGCTTATGGATGACGAAACCCGGAAGACGGTCATCGTTTCTTATCAGGAGCGGAAACAGGAGGAGATCCTTCATCCGTTCCTGGGAGAGAAAGTGACGATCGGGTTGCTGTTTCATGTCCAGGCGCTTCTCCTGGCGCGTTATCTGAGGGGGGACCTGGATGGATATCCGCCCTTCATCTGGAAGTGATCGCTCATGACATCGGATGAAAGGCAGGAGGGATCATGTTTGTCGTAGTGAGCTACGATGTCGCTGATGTTGCGGGTGCGGGTGCCCGTCGCCTCCGTCGGGTGGCGAAGATATGCCGGAATCATGGCCAGCGGGTTCAATATTCTGTCTTCGAGTGTATCGTGGACCCGGCTCAGTGGGCACTTTTCCGGCAGGAGTTGATCGACGAGATCGAACCGAAGGAGGACAGTCTGCGGTTTTATTTCCTGGGATCCAATTGGCGGCGGCGGGTGGAGCACATCGGTGCCAAGAAATCCATCGACCAGGAAGGCCCTTTGATTGTGTGAACCTTTCCGCGAACCGGAAGCGGGCATGTTTTACCAGGAGCTTCGCGAGCATTGTAAGTATTCGATATATTGGTTGTTATGGGTTGTTCTTTGAAAACAGAATATCGCTGAAAGTTTGGATTGGGACACGTTCGCGAAAGTGTGCCGATTAACAGAGTGGATGCAGATAGTTGCAGATATACTGTCGCCCCCCGTGCGGGGGCGTGGATTGAAACCGTGGATGAAGCACATGCCCGACGACTGGGCCTGGTCGCCCCCCGTGCGGGGGCGTGGATTGAAACATGATTGCTATCGACATGGACAATGGCAAGATATGGTCGCCCCCCGTGCGGGGGCGTGGATTGAAACCAAGAATGCGGGTGATCCCGTTGCCAAGCAGATTGTCGCCCCCCGTGCGGGGGCGTGGATTGAAACAAGAAAGAGAAAACCTGTCACGTCCAGGAAGTGGTCGCCCCCCGTGCGGGGGCGTGGATTGAAACTGCGCCGCGGCGAGCGGCGGGCACTGTCCATCCGTCGCCCCCCGTGCGGGGGCGTGGATTGAAACCCCTGTCAGCCTTTCAGCGTCGCCGGAAAGCGAGGTCGCCCCCCGTGCGGGGGCGTGGATTGAAACAAGAAAGAGAAAACCTGTCACGTCCAGGAAGTGGTCGCCCCCCGTGCGGGGGCGTGGATTGAAACTGCGCCGCGGCGAGCGGCGGGCACTGTCCATCCGTCGCCCCCCGTGCGGGGGCGTGGATTGAAACCCCTGTCAGCCTTTCAGCGTCGCCGGAAAGCGAGGTCGCCCCCCGTGCGGGGGCGTGGATTGAAACTTATCGAACGGATAGTGAAGTTTCGGGGTCGCATAGTCGCCCCCCGTGCGGGGGCGTGGATTGAAACTTGCCGATCCCCAAGCCAGTCAAAAGAACTGCCACGTCGCCCCCCGTGCGGGGGCGTGGATTGAAACGGTAAGCGGGCGTGGTTGGAACCTGGACATCTGTCGCCCCCCGTGCGGGGGCGTGGATTGAAACCTCGGCCTGTGTGCCGGTTACCTGATCCTTAACCGTCGCCCCCCGTGCGGGGGCGTGGATTGAAACTGAACGGGGGTGACGGATTTCGGAATCACGCCGGGTCGCCCCCCGTGCGGGGGCGTGGATTGAAACCATCCATCGGTTGAACAGGAATCCCGCCAGCGTCGTCGCCCCCCGTGCGGGGGCGTGGATTGAAACGTCTCGATGTCCCGGCCCATGACACACATGCCCAGTCGCCCCCCGTGCGGGGGCGTGGATTGAAACGATATCGCAAGGGGTCGACCAACGAGACACAGAATGTCGCCCCCCGTGCGGGGGCGTGGATTGAAACCTGATCATCGCCCCTACCATCAGGGTTGCCGAGGTCGCCCCCCGTGCGGGGGCGTGGATTGAAACCCTATGACGGAATGATCATCAAGGCGCACAAGGGGTCGCCCCCCGTGCGGGGGCGTGGATTGAAACTGTATTGTTGCCTATTGTGCAGTGATCGCTTGGGTCGCCCCCCGTGCGGGGGCGTGGATTGAAACGTGTCAATCACAGACATGGGGGATCTCCGAAACGGTCGCCCCCCGTGCGGGGGCGTGGATTGAAACACCACACATCGCCGGTCGCAAGCCGGGCTCGGGTCGCCCCCCGTGCGGGGGCGTGGATTGAAACGATCGCGTCCAGTCCAAGTGTGAAGGACGCATAAGTCGCCCCCCGTGCGGGGGCGTGGATTGAAACAGCCATCCCCGACGTGATCTGGGAAGTCAGTGAAGTCGCCCCCCGTGCGGGGGCGTGGATTGAAACATGCCGACCTCGATCTTAACCCACGACGGATTCAGGTCGCCCCCCGTGCGGGGGCGTGGATTGAAACAAACCCGGGAAAGCGGATTCCGACCAAACTACCGTCGCCCCCCGTGCGGGGGCGTGGATTGAAACGCGCCTGGCCCGGATGTATTCGACAAAGAACCGGGTCGCCCCCCGTGCGGGGGCGTGGATTGAAACGCCGGCAGAAGGCATCCCGTGTATTGCCCCCAGAGTCGCCCCCCGTGCGGGGGCGTGGATTGAAACTGTGGCGTGAGCTTGGCGGGAAGGTTGAGAAGCCGTCGCCCCCCGTGCGGGGGCGTGGATTGAAACTGTGCGGACACATCGACCATGGGCATCACGAATGGTCGCCCCCCGTGCGGGGGCGTGGATTGAAACTTCCTGACCGTCGAGGCCGTCATCGTCGGGATGATGTCGCCCCCCGTGCGGGGGCGTGGATTGAAACTTGATGTATCCATAAAGGCTACATCGCTAATATCGTCGCCCCCCGTGCGGGGGCGTGGATTGAAACACGGCGGGACCGCCAGCGATAGCCGGCCCCTTGGTCGCCCCCCGTGCGGGGGCGTGGATTGAAACGTTCCATAAAGACACCTTGATAATTCGTCGGATGGTCGCCCCCCGTGCGGGGGCGTGGATTGAAACGTGTCGGGCTCGTAATCCTCCAGAATCACCTCCAGGTCGCCCCCCGTGCGGGGGCGTGGATTGAAACCGGTGCCAACCATGCGGTGATCGCGCTTGTGGGGAGTCGCCCCCCGTGCGGGGGCGTGGATTGAAACCATCCAGTCCATCAAAGTGCATCATTGGAAACCGTCGCCCCCCGTGCGGGGGCGTGGATTGAAACGTCGCATTTCTGACCGCACAGTGGACACAGAAACGTCGCCCCCCGTGCGGGGGCGTGGATTGAAACAGATAGGAACCTTGGGGGGCGTTCGTCCTCTTTCGTCGCCCCCCGTGCGGGGGCGTGGATTGAAACAGGTTCCACCGGGCTTCGTTCGCTGCTTTCGTGGGTCGCCCCCCGTGCGGGGGCGTGGATTGAAACTGGACCGTGATGTCGTCCCCCCGGGAGTTGTCCAGTCGCCCCCCGTGCGGGGGCGTGGATTGAAACGTCGACAAGACTGTGCGGAAGCTCAAGGAAAAGGGAGTCGCCCCCCGTGCGGGGGCGTGGATTGAAACTGGCCGATCATCCCCAGGGACAGCTCGTTGTAGATGTCGCCCCCCGTGCGGGGGCGTGGATTGAAACCGACGATACCATGAATATATTGCCGGAACCGGCGTCGCCCCCCGTGCGGGGGCGTGGATTGAAACGCGTAGTTCGCGATCGCCTCGTGGAGGAAGTCTGTCGCCCCCCGTGCGGGGGCGTGGATTGAAACGTGGTGCCTTTTTTCGACTTTTTTGAGAATTGAGTCGCCCCCCGTGCGGGGGCGTGGATTGAAACACCGCATACCGTTCTCATGAGAAGAAAAGCGTGAGTCGCCCCCCGTGCGGGGGCGTGGATTGAAACGACGGCATCATTAAAATCCTTGGTGTCCGGATCGTGTCGCCCCCCGTGCGGGGGCGTGGATTGAAACCCAGACGGAGAGCCGGAACCAGAGGTCTACCCCTGTCGCCCCCCGTGCGGGGGCGTGGATTGAAACAGGCGATGGCCGCCCTGGAGATAATCGGCGAGGGGGTCGCCCCCCGTGCGGGGGCGTGGATTGAAACGATTGACTGTAGCTGAGGGCGGGCCTTGACTACGTCGCCCCCCGTGCGGGGGGCGTGGATTGAAACTCCTCGACGGTCTTGAAGTCGGTGATGCTTTTGCCGTCGCCCCTCGTGCGGGGGCGTGGATTGAAGCGAAACCAACGGATTAAAAGTCCTTTGGTCGAGACATGGTCTCCATGCCGGAGCGTGATTTATCCTCAATCTGACCTTTAAAGCCAGACCATGGTCCGCTTTTTCCCGATGGCCGCTTCGGCCAGGATGCTCCGCTGTTCATTAAAAAAACGAGCAGAATCTCAGGCAACCAGAATCTTCTCGATCTCCGGAATCGCTTCGAAGTGTCGGTCCCGTGTCAGGAGCGTGCCTCCGATGTTCCGGCAGCAGGCGGCGATCCAGACGTCGTTGATGGGGATCGGGGTTCCTCGGGTGGAGAGAGCGAGGTAAAGCGCGGCGTAGTGCCCGGCCGTGTCGATATCCACGGGAAGAACCGTTACGTCGAATTCACGGATGAACCGGGCGAGCATTTCATCGTTACGCTTCTGCCGTTTCCCCTTCCGGAATCCGTACATCAGTTCGCCGATCACAACAGTCGGAAGGAAGAGGCTGTCGGCGTTCTGCGCCATCAGGTCCACGACCTCCGGGCGGCCCTCGGAGAAGTCCGAGTAGGCGTTCGTGTCCAGTACGAGCTTCATTCCCAGTCTCCCTCGCGGATCTGCTCGAACGTCTCCGTTGCTTTCCGGAGATCGTCAGCTTCCTCGCGGGTCATCCAGCCGGCAAAGCTCCGGATCCTGGCGGCGCGCTCCCGGCGAATCCCCAGCTTTTCATCGATGGCCTCCAGGATGAAGGCCGTCTTCGTCTTCCCTTCCTTCCGGGCCGCTTCGCTGATCATCGCCTCCCGCTCGGGGGGAATCCTGAGACTGATCGGCATGATTCATACCTCCCGTATCGCACTTTCAGGTATTTGTATCGCGCATGTCCGGGCCTGTCAAGAAGCGATTCCGGCCCTTCCCAACAACCGCCGTTCATGCGATAAGGGGCCGGCGGACAGGAATCATGCCTGTCCGGGAGAAAGGAACGGTTCGATATGAGTGCAGAGCCCCGGAAGCCCGTCATCGAGTATCCCTGCCAATGGGTCTACAAGGTCATCGGCCCCGACGAGGCGGCCCTCCGGGAGGCGGTGACACAGGTGGTCCAGGATCTACCCCATACCGTGGCGCTCTCCAACACAAGCGCCACCGGCCGGTACTGCTGCCTGAACGTCGAGCTGACCGTGGCCGACGAGACGGTCCGGACGAGCCTTTACGAGATGCTGAAAAACCATCCGGCCGTCCGGATCGTCCTGTGAAAGGTTCGACCGGCCGGCCATGCCGGGCTTGAGAAACGTCGATTCCAAGGGAGGTTCCATGAATTCGAAGAAACCGGCACGGGGAACCGGCGGGATCCGTTCTTTTCCCGGGACGGCCCTGCTCCTGTTCCTTCTTCTCTGCCTGACCGCCGTCTTCCATCCTGCTGCGACGGCGGGCACCCGTCCGTCCGTCGCCATCACCATCCTTCACGTCAACGACACCCACGGCCACATCCTGCCCGGCATCGTCAAGACGGTAGACCCCGAGCGGCCTGTCGGCGGGGCCGCCTGGCTGGCGCAGATGATCGAGCACATGCGGGCGAAAAATCCGCAGGGGACGCTGCTCCTCTCGGGAGGCGACATGTTCCAGGGGACGCCGGTCTCCAATGTCTTCCGGGGGGCGCCCGTGACGGAGATCATGAACGCCCTGGCCTTTGACGCCATGGCCGTCGGCAACCACGAATTCGACTGGGGGCTGGACACCCTGCAGAAACTCCGGACGGCGGCCCGCACCCCCTGGCTCGCGGCGAACATCGTCGACGGGCAGGGAAAGGTGCTGCCGGGCGTGAATCCCTGGATCATCACGGAACGGAAGGGGATCCGGATCGCCGTCATCGGGATCACGACCCCCGAGACGGCCTGGACGACGAATCCCCGGAATGTGGCGGGCCTGACGTTCCGGGAGCCGAAGGACGTCCTGCCGGGGCTGATCCGGCAGGTCCGGGCGGAAGGCGCCCGCCTCGTCGTCGTCCTTTCCCACTGCGGCCTCGATCAGGACCGGAAAACAGCCGGGGAGGTGGCGGGCATCGACGTCATCGTCGGTGGCCACAGCCACACCGCCGTCATGAATCCCGTCGTGGTGGGGAAGACAGTGATCGTCCAGGCGGGATGCTACGGCCAGTACCTGGGTGTTCTCGAACTGCAGGTGGATCCGGAGGAAGGCCGGATCACGGGCTTCACGAAAAAGGGCGAGCTGAAGGCCGTCTATTCCGGGCCGAAGGATTCCTTTGATCCGGCGATTGCCGCGATCGTGGCGTCCTACGACGACCGGATCCGGGACCGCTTCGCCGCCGTCGTGGGATCAACGGAGGTCGACCTGACGCGGAATTCCCGGGGCGAGTCGAATCTGGGCGACCTGGTCGCCGACGCCATGCGGGAGGCCGCCAAGGCCGACATCGCCCTGATGAACAGCGGCGGCATCCGGACGGACATCCCCCGGGGGGCCGTCACGCTGGAGCAGCTCTACACCCTCCTGCCCTTCGACAACCTCCTGGTCTCCATGGACCTGACGGGGCGGCAAGTGCTGCAGATCCTGGAGGAGAGCGCCCGCGGGAGCCACGGATGCCTTCAGGTCTCGGGACTCCGGGTGACGGCGGACCTGGCGCGGCCCGCGGGACAGCGGATTGTGGGCGTCGAGATCGGCAGCCGGCCCCTCGCCGCGGAAGAGACGTACCGGGTCGTCACGAACGACTTCCTGGCGGCGGGGGGAGACGAGTTCACCGGGTTCCGGGAGGGGAAGAACATCGCCTACGGAGACGACCTCCGGGACGTCGCGACGGCTTACATGAAAAAGAACTCCCCCGTCCGGCCCCGGATCGAGGGACGCATCGAGGTCCGGGGAATCTGAGCGGCTTCCGCCGCAGCCGGATCGAGGTTCGCTGCCTGGCGCAGGCGGCGGGGAGGGGAAGGCATGGAAAAGGAGCGAATCGAGGTCTTCGTGAACGACCGCCCCGTGACGGTATTTCGGGGTTTGACGGTGAAGCACGCCATGATCGCCGCCGGAGGCGACCTGTACCGGCCGGCGCTCGACGGCGACACGGCGGTCCGGGACGAAAACGGATTCGTCATCGGCCTGGAGGGCGCCCTCCACGAGGGAGCCCGGCTGTATGTTGCAATTCCGGAACAGGAGTGAACGGTGCAAAGGATCGGGATGAAAAGGACCACCCGCTCTGGAGGCCGGGCCGTCCGGAAAGAAAAGGCTGAAGAATGAGCGGGAACGTCACTTCCAAACAGCTCCTGGACCACTATGCACGGAAGGTCTACGCCGACGCCGCGGCGGCCAAGGCCGTCGGAAAGCCTGTCGGCTGGTCCACGGCCATCGTGCCCCAGGAGTTCTTCGAGACCATGGACCTGCCCCTCGTCTATCCGGAGAACCACTCGGCGGTCATCTCGGCCCGGAAACGGGCCCTCGGGTTCCTGGAGCGGGCCGAGGGATACGGCTATCACGCCGACGTCTGCGGGTACATGCGGGTCAACTTCGGCTACCTCCTGGAGGGGGCACGGGGAGACGACGACGTGCCGCCGGCTCCGGTCCCGGATTTCGTGGTCTGCTGCAACAACTACTGCACCATGATCGTCAAGTGGTACGAGAACCTCGCGAAGGAGCTGGGGGTGCCGCTGTTCATGATCGACATGCCCTACAACCCCGAGGGCGCCGTGGACGAGGCGCGGGTGCGGTACATCCGGGCCCAGTTCGACCGCCTCGTCGGCCGGCTGGAGGACCTGACGGGCCGCCCGTTCGACCGGGAACGGTTCCGCCGGGTGATGGAGATCTCCCGGGAGAACGCCCGGCTGTGGAAGCGGGCCTTCGAGCTCGTGGGCCACGTTCCGTCGCCGGCGAACGGCTTCGACTTTTACAACTATCTGACGCTGATGGTCTTCATGCGGGGGCGCGCCGAGACGACGGAGGTCCTCCGCCTGTGGATCCGGGAGATGGAGGGAAAAATCGCCCGGGGCGAGGGGCCGTTCCGGGACGCCGCGGAGAAGTTCCGGATCATGTTCGACGGCATCGCCTGCTGGCCGCAGCTCGCCCATACGGCGAAGGCCTTCCGCTCTTACGGCATCAACATCACCGGCTCCAACTACCCCGATGGCTGGGCCGTCCAGTACGAGACGGGCGACCTGGACGGCATGGCCCGGGCCTACGCCTCCATCGCGAACAACATGAGCCTGGAGAAGGCGGTGGAGAAGCGGGTCGAGATCATCCGGCAGGGCCGCTGCGACGGTGCGGTCTATCACATGAACCGGAGCTGCAAGGTCATGGACTTCACGACCTACGAGGCGCAGCGCCGGGTCTTCGCCGAGACCGGCGTGCCCTACATCACCTTCGACGGGGACCAGGCGGACCCGCGGGTCTTTGTCGCCGCCCAGTTCGACACGAGGATCCAGGCCCTCGTCGAGATGATGGAGGCCCGGGAGGAGTCGGAGCGATGAGCGGAGAGAATCGGATCCGGGCCATCCTGACCGGGCTGGCCGCCGTGGCCGCCCGTCCCGGCGAGGCCGCAGAGAGATTGAAGCGGGAGAAGGGGAAGCCCCTGGTCGGCGTCCTGCCCTATTACGCCCCCGAGGAGATCGTTCATGCCGCGGGGATGCTTCCCGTGGGCGTCTGGGGTGGGACGGCGGATGCGTCCATGGCGGGCCACTATTTTCCGCCCTTCGCCTGTCCCCTGGTGAAGTCGACCCTGGACCTGGCGCTCCGGGGTGTCTACGACGGCCTTGCCGCCATGATCGTTCCGGCCCTCTGCGAGAGCCTGACCTTCTTCGGCCAGAATTTCCGGGCCGCCCGGCCGGGCATCCCCTTCGTGCCGGTGGTCCACCCGCAGAACCGCAGGACTCCCGAGGGGGTGGCCTATCTCCGGGCGGAGTACGAAAGGGTCCGGGACCGGCTGGCGGAGATTGCCGGGCGGGAGGTCACGGCGGCGGACCTCGACCGGGCCATCGGGGTCTTCAACGACCATCGCCGGGCCATGCGGGCTTTCCTCGAGGAAGCGCCCCGGCATCCGTCCCTCGTCTCTCCCCGTGTCCGGCACGCCGTGGCGAAAAGCGCCTATTACATGGACAAGGCGGACCATGGCGCTCTCGTCGGTGAGCTGACGGGCCTCCTGAAGTCGCTGCCGGAAGAGTCCGGGGCCGGGAAGCGGGTCGTTGTGACGGGGATCATGGCGGAGCCGGAGGGCCTCCTCGATCTGTTTGAAGAGGTCGGCCTGGAAATCTCGGCGGACGACCTGGCCCAGGAATCCAGGGCCTTCCGGACCGACGTGCCCGACGGGGGCGATCCCCTGGAGCGCCTCGCCCGCCGCTGGTCCCTCGTCGAGGGCTGTTCCCTGGCCTTCGATCCGGGAAAGGAGAGAAACCGGATCCTCCTGGACCTCGTGCGGAATTCCGGGGCCCGGGGCCTCGTCGTCCTGATGATACAGTTCTGCGATCCCGAGGAGATGGACTATCCCCTCTACCGGAAGGAGCTTGACGCCGCGGGCGTTCCCGTTCTCCACCTGGAGGTGGAGCCGCGGATGTCCCTGGAGCAGGCCCGGACCCGTCTTCAGTCTTTTGCGGAGATGATCTGAATGCATACGCTGGGCATCGACATTGGCTCCGCCTCGTCGAAGGCGGTCATCCTGGGAGACAACGGGGAGGTGGCCGGGCAGGCCGTCGTTCCGGTGGGAACGGGAACGACCGGGCCGGAGCGGGCGCTTCACGAGGCCCTCAGGCTGGCGGGAATCGCGCCGGGGGACGTGGCGCGAACGGTCGCCACCGGCTACGGACGGGTTACCTGGCAGGGGGCCGACCGGCAGGTCAGCGAGATCACCTGCCACGCCCGGGGGGTGCTCCACCGGATGCCGGAGGCCCGGACGATCATCGACATCGGCGGCCAGGACGTGAAGGCCATCGAGGTGGATCCGGACCGGGGCTTTGTCCGGAATTTCGTCATGAACGACAAGTGTGCCGCCGGGACGGGGAGATTCCTGGAGGTGATGGCGCGGGTCCTGGGGCTGGAGGTTGAGAGGCTCGCGGAGGTGTCGGAGACCAGCGCCCGCACGGTCTCCATCAGCAGCATCTGTACGGTCTTCGCCGAGTCGGAGGTGATCTCCCACCTCTCCCGAGGGGAGCCCGTGCCGGATGTCCTGGCGGGAATCCACCAGTCTGTGGCGAAGCGCGTTGCGGGGCTCGTCTCCCGTCTCGGCGTCCGCCCGCCGGTGGTCCTCACCGGCGGCGTGGCGAAGAACCGGGGCGTCGTCCTGGCCCTGGAGAAGGAGCTCAGGACGGAGATCCGGATCGCGCCTTCCTGCCAGCTCACCGGTGCCCTCGGGGCCGCCCTCATCGCCCGGGAAGACCTGTCCAAAAAATAGGGACACTTCCCCCAATTTCATTCTTTCTATCCCATAGGAAATCAGCGGAAGAAATCCGGCAATCAGTTGCCGGGAGGAAGACCTGCGTCCGGCTCGGAGTTGACGCCCCAGCGCCGGTAGCGCAGGAGCAGGAGAAGGCCGGGGGCGGCCAAGAGGGTGCATACGGTGAAGAAGGCGGGCCAGCCGACAGCCGCGGCCAGGTATCCCGTCGGGGCGCCGGTTACGTAGCGGCTCACGGCCATCAGGCTGCTCAGGAGGGCGTACTGGGTGGCGGTGAACCGGGTGTTGCACAGGCCCATCAGGAGGGCCGTATAGGCCGCCGTGCCCATGCCGCTGGTGATGTTCTCGATGCCGATGACGACTCCCAGTGCCCAGATCTGCCGGCCCGTGAACTCCAGCAGGATGAAGGAGAGGGTCGAGACCCCCTGCAGGATGCCGAAGACGAATAAAGAACGTTGCAGAGTCCAGCGGATCATCAAGGCACCCCCGGCGAGCGTCCCGGCGATGGTGGCCACCATGCCGAGCCCCTTGTAGACGGCCCCCAGCTCGGTCCGGGAGAATCCCACGTGCTGCAGGATGAAGGGCGTCGTCATCTGGGCCGCCGCCACGTCGCCGATCTTGTAGAGGACGACGAAGAGCAGGATTTCCAGCGATCCGGGCCTCCGGAAGAATTCCACGAGAGGGTTCACCACCGCTTCCCGCAGGCTCGCGGGCGGGACGACGGCCCGTCCTTCCCGGTCTTCCGGCCGGGGCTCCGGGGCGATCAGCGTGGCGATGCAGCCGATGGTCATGAGGCCGCCCATGAGGACATAGACGGTCCGCCAGGGGAGGTGGTCCGAGAGGATCAGGGCCGCCGCTCCGCTGACCAGAATGGCGATCCGGTATCCCATGATCCAGACGCCGGCGCCGGCGCCCCGTTCTTGTGGAGAAAGGTACTCCGTCCGGTAGGCGTCCAGGACGATGTCCTGGCTGGCGCTGAAGAAGGCGATGGCCACCGCCAGGAGGGCGACCAGGGGCAGGTTCGACGAGGGATTGAAGAAGCCCAGGGCGGCCAGGGTGACGACCAGGAGGATCTGGGTGACCAGCATCCAGCCCCGCCGCCGGCCCAGGAAGGGCGGGACGTACCGGTCCATCAGGGGGGACCAGAGGAACTTGAAGGCGTAGGGAAGGCCCGTCAGGGAAAAGACGCCGATGGTCCGGATGTCGATGCCCTCCGCTACCATCCAGGCCGTGAGCGTTCCTCCCGAGAGCGCCAGGGGCATCCCTGACGCGAATCCCAGGACGAGCATCAGGAGCATCCGGGGGGAGAAATAGACCTGGGCGATGCGGAGGCGGTTCATCATGGGACGAGTCGTGTCTCCCGGCGTGTGAAGTTCCGCTGCCTGCCTGCGTGGACGGATCCTGGCATGCTACCGCCCGCCCCGCGCCCGCGCCTTCCGGATCCGGGCCGCCGCAACGAGGGCCTCGAAGAGCCGCCGCTGGGGCTCCTCGTCCCGCATCCGCTCCGGGTGCCACTGGACGCCGAGGACGAACCGTCCCGACCGCTCCCAGTCCGTGTCGGGACCGGGCTCCACGGCCTCCACGATACCGTCCTCCGACTTCCCCGATACGATAAGGCGGCGAGCCGGGCGGGCCGGGTCGGCCGCCTGGTGGTGGAATGAGTTGGTCTCGACCCTGTTGCCGGAAGGATTCCCGACACCGGCGGCGGCGAGGCTGTTCGGAGTGAGGAGAACGTCATGGCGATACGGGCCCGGATCGATCCCGGTACGGTCTTTTCCTGTGTGGGGAAGCGGCGGGCCGCCGCCGGGGACCGCCCATTCGGTCCGGATGTCCTGGACGAGGCCGCCCCCGCAGGCGATCCAGAGGAGCTGGCAGCCGCCGCAGATGCCGAGGACAGGAAGGTCCGTGTCTTCCAGGACCCGCCGGGCCAGCTCCAGGTCGAAGCGGTCACGCCGGGGCGCGACGAGCTCCTCCGGCGGCTGCCTGTGCCCGCCGTAATGTCCCGGATCGTAGTCGGCGCCGCCGATGAAGAGAACTCCGTCCAGCATCGGCAGGACCTCCCGCAGGAAGGCCGGGTCCTCCGCCGGCGGAAGGAGGATGGGCCGGCCGCCGGCGTCCGCGACGGCATCCGGATAGTCCAGGTGGACCCGGAGGACGTCCGCCCCTTCCTGCTCGAGGACGGACATGTTGAGGCCGATGATAGGCTGGCTCTCCATGGGGATTCCTTCGGCGGGCCGTTGAAAAATACCCGTCTGCTTCGTTCCCCTCATCCTGAGCCATTCGACGTACGAAAAGGTACGACTCATGGCTCAGGACTTCGGGCGCCTTGCATCCGGGCATTTTTGAACAGCCCGCTCAACCGGTTAATCAGGTTTTTTCCGTTTGCCTGCCGCCAAAAGATCAGGGAAGAGAGTGTGTTTGCATAGGGCGTTTGCTGTATTGCCGGGAGACGGCGGAAATCAATCGGATTTCAAATCCAATTTTATTTCCGTCGTCTCCATCCACCCCGAGGCCGTCTCCCCGCCGGGGGTCGCGTTTCTTATAGTTGATCGGGGACGATGCGTCCATTACATTTCCAGCCTTGACGGACCCGCAAAAAGACCCTAGTCTGCCTGACGCCGCATTCCGCCTGCGGCCGGAGCGGGGAGGCCACATGATCCGGATGGAACCCACCATAACCGTCGGCATCATCGACCGCACAGAAACCATAACCGGTGTGTTCCGGGAGACGGTTTCCGTGAACGGCCGCTACTTTCCGTCCGGTCCGTTCCGGGCCGTTGCAGACGGGGAGAATGTGGTCCTGAGCGGCGAGCGGGGCGGTAAGCCGATTGTAGCCAGCAGCATCCGGTGCCGGATCCCCGGCGGTTCCCCCTTCGTCCTCCGGGACGTGACCATCGGGGTCGCGTTCCACTGGGAGCGCACGCGGGAGCAGGCCTTCCGGGGCGACCTCGTCCTGGAGTGCAGGGACGGCCTTCTCTCCGCCATCAATGAAATTCCCCTGGAGGCCTACCTGGAGAGCGTTGTCTCCTCGGAGATGAGCCCCTCAGCCCCGCCGGAGTTTCTCAAGGCCCACGCGGTCCTCTCCCGGAGCTGGCTCCTGGCCATGCTGGAGCGGAAGGCGGGGCGGCTCCGGGAATCTCCGGAGCGGAAAGCGGACGTGGCCGCCGGCGGTGACGATGCCGGAATCGCCGAGATCAGGCGCTGGTACGGCCGGGAGGACCACGAGCACTTCGACGTCTGCGCCGACGACCACTGCCAGCGCTACCAGGGCGTCGGGGCCGTGACGGAGAAGGCCCGGGAGGCCGTGGTGGCGACCCGGGGCCTTGTTCTCACCTGGCAGGGAGAGATCTGCGACGCCCGCTACTCCAAGTGCTGCGGCGGCCGGACGGAGCGTTTCGAGAGCGCCTGGGAGGAAGTCCCGGTCCCCTACATCGTTTCGGTGGCGGACGGGCCGGCCTCCATCCCGGTCGTCTCGACCGAGGAGGAGGCGGAGCGCTGGATCCGCTCGGAACCGGAGGCATGCTGCCGGGTCCGGGATCCGGACATCCTGAAGACCGTCCTCCCCGACTTCGACCGCGAGACGCCGGATTTCTTCCGCTGGAAGGTCGAGTACGGCCGGGAGGAGCTGCAGGCGATCCTGGAGGAAAAATCGGGACTGGATTTCGGGGATCTCCTGGATCTCGTTCCCCTCGAACGGGGGCCGTCGGGTCGGATCGTCCGCCTCCGTGTCGAGGGTTCCCGGCGGACCGTAATCGTGGGAAAAGAGTTGGAGATTCGCCGCTGGCTCTCCCGGAGCCACCTTTTAAGCAGCGCCTTTATTGTGGAGAAACACGGCCTGCCGTCGGGCCTCCCGGAGCGTTTCGTCCTCCGCGGAGCCGGCTGGGGCCACGGGGTGGGCTTCTGCCAGATCGGTGCCACCGCCATGGCCTTCCGGGGATTCCATGCGGAGGAGATCCTGGCCCGCTATTTCCCGGGGACGTCCCTGACGAGGCTTTATGACTGAGCGGCCCGTCGTCAAGACCGCATTCATCCTGGGTGCCGGGCTGGGAACCCGCCTCCGGCCCCTCACGGAGGACTGCCCGAAACCCCTTCTTCCCCTGGGTGGAAGGCCTATCATCACGTACGCCATGGAGCACCTCCGGGCGGCCGGTGTCGGGCGGTTCATCGTCAACACGCACCACCGGGCGGAGGCATACTCCCGCGCCTTCCCGGAGGGGACCTGGCGGGGCCTTCCCGTTCTGTTCCGCCACGAGCCGGTGCTCCTGGACACCGCCGGGGGTCTGAAGAACATCGAGGACCTCCTGGACGAGGACGACGAAACGATCCTGGTGTACAACGGGGACGTGGTGAGCGACCTCCCCCTGGGAAGGCTCCTCGATGCCCATTTCCGGAGCCGTCCGGAGGCGACGCTGGTGCTCCGTAGCGACGGCGGCCTCCGGAACGTCAGCCTCGACGGGGAGGGGCGGATCTGCGACATGCGGGGGATCCTGGGAAATGCCGGGGTTCGACAGTGCCTGTTCACCGGGATCTACGCGGTGGAGCGGGTCTTCCTCGACCGCCTGGAGCCCGGGCGGATCGAATCGGTGGTACCCGTCTTCGTGGAGATGATCCGCCGGCGGCCGGGATCCGTCGGCTCGGTGGTCGTCGACGAGGGCTCGTGGCACGACATCGGCACGGTCGAGGCGTACAGACGGCTGGACGCGGAGTTTGCAGCCCGGGGTTTCGGGGCGATCCGCAAATAATGCATGGTTCGATGGGGTGGACGGCCCTTCGTTCTGTTCGCCCGGGTATGGAAGGTTTCCTGAGACGATGACGACGATTTCCGCGGAAGCCGAATCCTGGCTGAGAGAAGTCCTGTCCCTGAAAGCGGACGAGACGGTGGAGCTGACGCTCCTGGCGGGCGGAGGATCGGACCGGTCCTTCCACCGGGTGGCCCGGGGCGGCGGCTCTTCGACCGTCCTGATGCAGTACGAACCGGCGGGCCGGGAAAACGCGATCTTCACGGTGACGGCCCGGTTCCTCCTGGGAATCGGCGTTCCCGTGCCGCATATCCTCGCCGAGGACCCGAAGCACGGACTCGTCCTCCTGGAGGATGCCGGCGACGCCGATCTCTGGTTGTTCCGGGACGCCCCCTGGGAGATCCGCCGCCCCCTCTACGGAAAGGCCCTGGAGGCGGTGCACCGTCTCCACGGGTATCCCCGGCCGGAGGAGACCGCGGTAGAACTGGGCCTGATGGCCTCGTTCGGGCCGGACCTGTACCGCTGGGAGCGGGAGTATTTTCTCGAATCGTTCGTTTCCGCCGTCTGCGGAATCCGGCCGGGCGGCCGGGAGCGGGAGGCCCTGGAGGAGGAGCTGTCGGCCCTGGCGGAGCGGCTGCTTGCGGTTCCGCCCTGCCTCGTCCACCGGGACTTCCAGTCCAAGAACGTCATGATCCTCCGGGGAGAGCCGGTTCTGATCGACTTCCAGGGGATGCGCCTCGGCAATCCCCTCTACGACCTGGGATCGCTCCTCTACGATCCCTACGTGCCGCTGGCCGAGGAGGAGAGAATGGAGATGCTGTCCTGGTACGCCGCGCTCGGCGGGCTGCCGGAGACTGCCGAAGACGATGCGTCCCGCTTCCGGGAGGCCTCGGTCCAGCGACTCCTCCAGGCCATGGGGGCCTACGGGTTTCTCGGGCTCCGGAAGGGAAAGCGGGAGTTCCTGGACCACATCCCCCGGGGCTTCCTGAACCTTGCCGACGCCGCCCGGCGGCAAGGCGGCTTTCCCCGGCTGGAGGACCTGCTCGCGCGCTGCCGCGAGGCCCTGTTGGAAAGGGGGATCCATGTCGCCGCCTGAACCGGTGCTCCTGGTCTTCAACCTCGACGAATCCTGGGACGCCGGTGCGCAGGAGGAGGTCCTCCGGGAGACCCGGCGGCTTGCCGCCGCCCTGGAAGGCGAAGGCCACCGGGTACGGGAGATTCCCATCCGGGGCGGGAACGATTTTGATGCCCTGTCGAGCCTGGACCCGGCCGGGTGGATCGTCTTCAACTGGTGCGAGGCCATCCCGGGGATCGAACGGAGCGAGGCCGAGGCGGCCCGGCGGATCGGCGGGGCGGGCTTCGTCTACACCGGGGCGGCGCCGGAGGCCCTGGTGTTCTGCGAGGACAAGGGCCGCGTCCGGGACCTCCTGGGGGAGCGCGGCGTCCCCGTGCCCGAGGGTGCCCTGTTCGAGAAGCCGGAGCGGGGGCGCTGGAGGAGGTTCCCGGCCATCGTGAAGGCCCTCCGGGAGCACTGCAGCGCCGGGATCACCGCCGAGGCCGTCGTCATGAACGAGAGGGAGCTGCTGGAGAGGGTGGACTTCGTCGTTTCGACCTGGCGCCAGCCCGCCCTGGTGGAGGAATTCATCGACGGGCGGGAGTTCCGGGCCGTCTTGTGGGGAAACGACCCCGTGGAGATGCTGCCCGCTGTGGAGATGGACTATTCGGACATCGGCCGCCTCCAGGACCGTCTCTGCACCTTCGAGGCCAAGTTCGTCCCCGGCTCGTTCCACTATACGGCCATCCGGACCCTGCTCCCGGCGCCCCTCGAACCGGCGGAGCGGGAGATCCTGGCGGCGGTTTCCCGGGAGGCCTACCGGGCGACGGGATGCCGGGACTATGCCCGGATCGACCTGCGCCTCCGGGACGGCGTCTTTTACGTCCTGGACGTGAACCCCAACGCCGACATCAGTGCCGATGCCAGCGTGGCCTGTTCCGCCGAGGCCGCGGGATATACCTACGGCGCCCTGGGGAGCCGCATCGTGTCCTTCGCCACGGCCCGCCACCCGGTTTTCGGAGGCCGCTGACGGCGGGCCGGGATCGCAGCACGAGAGCATCGGGATCATGAACGGAATCACCGTCATTCTGCCGCAGGGGAGCCGGGAAGCAACCGGCCGGATGGTCGAGGCCTTTTCCACCGATCCGGAGGTCGCGCGGATTCTCGTCCTCTGCGGAGGGGACCAACCGCTCCTCAAACAGCGGGGTGTCGATTCCCTGCGGATCGAGTCCCTCCATGCCGGCGGGACCTGGAGCCGGATCCTGGAAGCGGTCCGGACGGAGGAAACCCTGGCGGTCCTCGATCCGGACGCGGAGGTCCTGCCGCTTCCCGGGAGCATCGCGGCGCTACGGAAGGCCCTGCGGCGGGTCGGAACCGGGATGGCCTACGGCGGTTACCGGGAGTCCGGCCCCGGCGGATGGGTTGACCATCCGGTGAACCCCTATCAGCCCGGGAGCATCCGGGAGGGCTTCGATTTCGGGCCGGCCGTGCTCCTGTCCATGGCAGCCTGCCGGTCTGTCCTCGAAACATACGGCACTATCCCGGACGTCCGGGCCGCCGGTTTCTACGACCTCCGGCTGAAGCTGTCCCTGGACCACCGGCTCCGCCGGTTGGATGGCTTTCTCTTTTCCAGGAAACAGATTCGGGATGCGGCGGCGGAGACCGGAGCGGCGGCGGAGCGGCACTTCGATTACGTCGATCCGCGGAACCGGGAGGCCCAAGTGGAGTTCGAAGCGGTGGCGACGGCCCACCTGAAGCGGCTCGGGGCGTACCTTCCGCCGGCCTTCCGTCCGCTTCCCCGGTCCCGGGAGGTCTTCCCGGTCGAGGCCAGCGTGGTCATCCCGGTGAAGAACCGCAAAGGGACGGTGGCGGAGGCCGCCGCCAGCGCCCTGGGCCAGGAGACGGACTTCCCCTTCAATGTCCTGGTGGTGGACAACCATTCAACCGACGGCACAACGGGGGTCCTGGCGGGCCTGGCACGGCGGAACCGGGCGCTCCGGCACATCGTCCCGACCCGGACGGATCTGAACATCGGCGGCTGCTGGAACGAGGCGGTCCGCACCTCCTTCTGCGGGCGCTACGCCGTGCAGCTCGACTCGGACGACCTCTACGAGGGAAAGGACGCGCTGCAGCGGATTGTGGATCTCCTCCGGCAAGGGCCCTATGCTATGGCCGTCGGCTCCTACCGGCTGGTGGACGAGCGGCTCCGGGAAATCCCCCCGGGACTCATCGATCACCGGGAATGGACGCCAGGCAACGGCCGGAACAATGCCCTCCGGATCAACGGCCTGGGGGCGCCCCGGGCCTTCGACACTGCGGTGATCCGGCGCTTCGGCTTTCCCGACGTGGGCTACGGGGAGGACTACGCCGTGGCCCTGCGAATCTCCCGGGATTATCAAATCGGGCGGATCTATGAATCCCTCTACCTGTGCCGGAGGTGGGGCGGCAACACCGACGCCGCGCTTTCCGTGGAGGCGGCGAACCGGAACGACGCCTACAAGGACCGGCTCCGGACCCTCGAAATCACGGCCCGCCGGCGGAAGAACCGCCGGACCGCGGAAAGGCGAAAGGAAAGGAATGGATGGAACGAATGAACGACGCGAGTGAGACGATGGCCTACCCCGGGGACGGAGGCGGGGAATCCCTTCCCGACCTGTGCCTCCGCCTCCACGCCGGGCAGATGATGAACTGGCCGCTTCTGGCGGAGAACAGCGTGGCCCTGGCGAGCGTCTGGGAGCGGGCGTTTGAACTTGACGGCGGGACAGTGAACGTCGTCTTCAATCCCGGCCGGATCAACAGCACCAGAGCGGACACGGATCCCGCCGCCGTGGCCCGGCGGCCCTGCTTCCTCTGTCCGGAGAACCGGCCGCGGGAGCAGGAGAGCATCCTGTACCTCGGTGAATGGTGGATTCTCTGCAACCCCTACCCGATTTTCCCCCGCCACCTGACGGTGGTGCACCGGGAACACCGCCTCCAGGATATCCGGGGGATTCTCGGCGTCCTGCCGGGTCTTGCCCGGAGGCTCTCCCCGGTGTGGTCCGTGTTCTTCAACGGACCACTGTCAGGGGCCTCCGCTCCGGACCATCTGCACCTCCAGGCTGTTCCGTCGGGGGCGCTGTCCGTGGAGACGGCCTCCCCGTCCGTCTGGAACCTGAAGACGGTGCACGAGCGGGAGGGGGTCGTCCTGTCTTTCGGGACCCACGCCGGCAGGACACTGCTGACGCTGGAGGGCGCCCGCGAAGAGCCGCTTTCCCGGATCCTCACCGAGGTCGTCGACGCCCTGGAGAGCGCCCCCCCGGTGCCGGGAAAGCCCATGATGAACCTGCTCGGCCGCTTCCGCGACGGCCGCTGGACCCTGTTCCTGTTTCCCCGACGGCAGGGCCGACCGGAGGTCTTTTTCCGGGAAGGAGAGGAGCAGATCCTCGTGAGCCCGGGAACCGTGGAGATGGCGGGGACCATTATCACTCCCCGGGAGGCGGACTTCCTGCGGATGAACGAGGCCCTGATCCGGCAGATCTATCGCGACGTGTCCGCCGATGCCGGGGCCGTGGAGAAGGTCCTGGATTCCTTCCGGGAGCATTTCCTGTCGTCGGTTTCCTGCGCCGGGAAATGCCTGGAGGGGCGATAATGCGGGAAGAAAGCGGGCCGGCCGGCGTGATCGTGGACAGCGCCATGATGTTTCACGAGGCCGTGGCGGGAACGGCCGCGCCGGAGGAAGTGCTGCGGAGCCTTCGCCTGCTGGAGGTGGAATACATCGGCCTGGACGGACGGCTCCACCAGGGCCAGATGGTCGTCCACGAGGACCTGGAGGCGGAGATCCGGGATATATTTCGCCTCATGGAGTCGCTTCGCTTCCCCGTCGCCCGTGTCGTGCCCATTGTCCGCTATGGCTGGTCCGACGACGTCTCCATGGCGGACAACAACTCCTCCGCCTTCAATTATCGCGTCGTCGAGGGGACCGACCGGCTCTCCAACCATGCCTTCGGCCGGGCCGTCGACATCAACCCCTTCCTGAACCCCGTGCTCTACCGCGACGGCCGGATCAGTCCTCCCGGCGCGTCCTGGTGTCCGGAGACACCGGGCACGCTCTCAGAGGGCCACCCCGTCGTCCGGGCCTTCCTGGAGCGGGGCTGGCGGTGGGGGGGGTATTTCAGCGCATATGCGGATCTTCACCACTTCGACAAAAAAGTGTAGGCGGGCCGTTGAAAAACGCCCGTCTGCTTCGTTTCCCTCATCCCGCGCCATTCGACGTACGAAAAAGTACGACTCATGGCTCGGGATTTCGGGGGCCTTGCATCCGGGCATTTTTGAACGGCCCTTGGGCAGGACAATAGGACAGAGTTCTTTCTGTGACCTATTTTTGGGGACCCGCCAGGCGGAAGGCCCGCTCCGTCCATTCCCGGGGGAGAAGTGTCGTTTTCATCTGGTCCGTCAATTCCGGGACGACCATGAACTGGCCCGTTGCAGTCACTACGGGCTCAAGGTGGCCGTCGGGACGGACGGCCGCAGCACCGCCGGACGCCCAGAAGAGCATGCGCGAGGGGGATGTGCCCCGCACGCGGTCGCCCCGGGCCAGGAAAATGAGTTTTTCGCCGGCGCTGATCCGCCGCAGGAACGAAAACCGGATGCGGACCGTGACGCCTCCCTGGCCCGCCAGCATGAAACCGCCCCAGCCCAGGATTTCATCCAGGAGAGCCAGGGGGGCGACCGGGTGAAGGATCCCGTCCACCTGAAAGCGATCAAAACTCTCTTTATCCTCCTCCTCGGATCCGGCCCGCGTGATGACGGTTTTCACTGCAGGGGGAGGCGCCAGATAGAACCGCCGCTTGAGGCCGGGGAATTCCCTTTCCGTGCCGCAGACCATGCAGTCCCGATAGAAGGGGAGGGGGATGCCGTCCCGTTCATGATCGGGAGGCGACGAAGGAAGAAAAGATTGGAAAGCCGCCAGAGACTCCTGGTCGGTCCCCCGGCGCCGCAGGACGGCTGTCATATAGGGCGCGTCCGACGACGGAACGGTGACGGCGCCCTCCGCGCCCGTCTCCGTGGCTTCAACCTTCACATCGGCCCGGTCTCCGCGCCGCAGGCTCGCCCCTCCCAGCCGGAACTCGGCCGTCCAGGGATCCGGGAATGAAGACGCCGATTCTCCCATGGCACGAAGCGCCAGCTCGACGAAGACGCCCATGGCAAAGCCGCCGTGAGGGATTCCGTTCCAGCCCTCCGCATGACGGTCCGTCCGCAGGACCGACGACAAAGAAGACCCGTCATGCCGTAGAGAGCCGCCGAGAAGAAACTGCTCGAAAATTGATTCCTGTCGCTTCATGAATTCCACACCCCGCAAGAAGGCATTCGGCTGAATCTCCGGATGCCGGACGCATTCTTGACTTCTCCATGGTCGTTCTGTCAAGCGAATCCGCATCGTCGCAGGTTGAGTTTCATCGTGCACAACTGCATCGGGGATGCATGGATCCAGATCGAGACATGTTTTTGTAAGTTGGGGATTCGTTACGCCGATCCGGCGGGAGATGCGAGATTGATTTCTCGTCTATGAGTTGTCGATGGAATCTCGAAATTGCCGTTGAGTTTTATAAATAATCAATATCATCAGATAATTGTCTTGACAAAACTCAATCCGTTCTTTACTCTCTCAAAACACATGCAATAATTTGCAGCGAAAAGGAGGCGTAAGTATGGGCGGAAACTACCGTATCAAGTTCAATCCGTCTTCCATGGAAATCGAGATCGAGGGGAGTCAGTCTTTTGTCGAGACATACTTCGACAAGATTCAGAGTCTGATTCTGTCGGTGGCGCAGGAGGTGCGTGCCGAGCCAGGGACAAAGAAGGTCCGGAGGCAGAAGAAGGCCGGAAAAGCCGGAAAGACCGTGAAGGCGAAGAAGGCCGGGACTGCGAAGAAAGCGCGGAATGCAAAAAAAGAGCGCAAGCCTGCGTCCGGCCGCACACGGGCTGGAGACAGAAGATCCCGCGGTTCCTCCAACACGGACCAGGTGCTCGATATGATCCGGGAAAACCCTTCGGGAGTCACAACGTCGGAGCTGAAGGCCGGTACGGGCCTCTCGGAGCAGCAGATCTGGGGCGTGATTTACGCCGCCGAGAAGAGAGGAAAAGTCCGCAAAGTGAAGCGGGGCATGTACACCTCCACGTCCACGGGCATGCCGGAGTCGGAATCGGCAGACTGAACCGTCCGGAAACGCCCGTTTTCTTCAAACTGAAACCGCTCCTTCAGGCCTGAAGCCGGATGCCCCGGGGTTTCAGACCTGAGGGCGCGGTTTTTCCCGCCCCCCTCATTCACCGGATTCACGGAACAGACAAGGACTCCCAATCCAGGTTCGCCGATGCCGTCCCTTGCGCGGACCGTGCGTCAGTCCGCAGGCATTGCACGCGGACGCGGCGTCCGCAGCCACCCGACAACAATCCCTGTAGCGTCGCTGCGGTCGGTGACGTAGCGGTGCAGGGTTTCCTCCGTAATCACGACGGCGCCTGCACGGCGCGAAGCGTGCAGAAGATGGACACGGCCTTCCTTTTTGACGGCAAGGCCGGTGTGGATCACGTCGAGGCCTTTCGCAGCAGCGGTGATGCCGATCACGTCGCCCTCCCGGATCAGGGACTCCGCGTTCGCGATGGCCGCCTTCCCGAGATAATACCGTTTCCGCCTCGACAGGTTGCGTTCCACGCGGCGCATCTCCGCCCTCAGGAGCCCGTCGGCCAGGGGTGGATACGATCCCGGGTGGTCCGTCATGTAGCGAACCGGTTTCAGAAGGGGCCTTCCGCCCAGCTCGCGGGTCGCGTCGCAGAGGATGCCCAGGCGCCGGTTGTCTCCCATCCAGTCGGTGAAGTAGTGGAGACGGGAGGCATAGTCCCCGCGAATCCCCCGGCGATACCGGAGGCGTTCCAGGATGCCCGCAAACGCCTCCAGGGTCCGCTCGCCGGTGGGGATCGTCAGGGCCAGGGCCGTCATGGACTCCACGAAGGTAAAGCAGTCGAAGGTCCGCAGGTTGATCACGAGGGGCTCGCCGGGTCCTTTTCCTTCCAGGGGTGCCGGAGCGTAAGGGGCGCCGAGGAATCGGAGACCCACGCGGGCGGCAAGCCCAGCCCCGTCGACCCGTCCGGAGACGCTCTGCAGGGCCGAGAGGGCCCGCCGCAGGATCTTCCGGTCTTCCGGTGCAAAGATCATGTCTCTTGCGGGCATTGTTTCCTCCAGACGGTCGCGGGACGAATGCAGCTTTCCGTGCGGTTGTGTCAACGTGCCTCGCGGCCGGGTGTCCCAGAGTCCGGGAGCGCTTCTGCGGTGTCCTCCCGGAAGATCTCCATGACGGCCTCGGCCATGTACCGGTATCCCTCGGTGGTGGGATGGACGAAATCGAACTGGACCAGGGAACGCCAGCTCACGCCCTCCTCGACTTTCCGCTTCCAGTGCTCGTGGACGGGGGCGACAGGGAGACCCTCCTCCGCTCCGAGGTCCGCCAGCATTTTATAATACTCTTCCACGATGCCGTTTTCACGGTTGTCGCCGATAAAGCTCGACGTGACGAGAACGATCTCCGCCTCTCCGGCTCGGCGGATCTTTTCGATGATGCCCCGGATGGTCCGCCTGAACTGGCCCGTCGTGAAACCCAGGGAGGCGTCGTTGATGGCGTACTGGACGAGGACGCAGTCCGGCTTCACGTCCAGGATGTCCGTCTCGAGCCGGTACAGGCCGCAGTCCGCCGTGTCGCCAGGGAGACCCTCGTTGACGACCCGGAGATTGCAGGCCGGGTACTCCCAGCGGAGCATCTCCGCCAGGTAGTCGAGGTAGCCCTTGCGGACCATCCAGCCCCGGGTCAGGGAATCGCCCAGGGCGGCGAGGGTGACGGGCCGGCCGCTCCGAAGCAGGCCGATGGTTCGATGCGCCTTCATGCCTTCAGGGGGGAAGGCGTCTCGCGGAAAGCTCCTGTCCGACGGGGGCCGCCGTGCGTGCTCTCGCTCCCGGAACGCTCTGTTCTGTAAATCATGGCAGGAAAAGAGCAGAACTCTTGATTTAAGTCAAGGACCGCTGCGTCGATGCGGGTTATGTGTTCAGAAAACGGACGGCGCCCCCGATGCGCCGGGACAGGAGGAAGTCATGTTTTGTTTTCAGTGCGAGCAGACGGCGAAGGGGACGGGATGTGAAAAGGGCGGGGTGTGTGGAAAACCGCCGGATGTGGCGGCCCTGCAGGATCTGCTGGTTTATGCCCTGAAGGGCTATTCCGGGACCGTGCTGGCGGCCCGCCGGACAGGCCTTGACGATTCTGGATCCGGCCCATTTACCGTGCGGGCCCTCTTTGCGACCCTGACCAACGTCAACTTCGATCCGGAACGGATCGCCGTGCTGGTTCGCGAATGCGCGGAAAGAAGGGACGCCCTCCGGGAGAAGTTTCCTGAAGCGGGCGGCACGCCGCCGGAAGGAAAGGCCTTCTCGTTTGCCCCGGCGGATTCCCTGGAGGGGCTCGTCCGCCAGGGGGAGGAGGTCGGCATCCCGACGGCGGATAGCCTCGATCTGAACATCCGCTCTCTTCGGGAACTCCTGACGTACGGGCTCAAGGGCGTTGCCGCCTATGCGGACCACGCCCGAATCCTGGGCCGGGAGGACGAGGCCGTCTACGGATTCTGCCACGAGGGTCTGGCGGCGACACTCGACGAAAGCCTCGGCGTGCCGGATCTCCTGGGGCTCGTCCTGAAGTGCGGCGAAATCAACCTTCGGGCCATGGAGATCCTGGATGCGGCCCACACGGAAACCTACGGCCATCCTGTGCCGACAAAGGTACCCCTGGGGACGAGGCCGGGGAAGGCCATTCTCGTTTCCGGCCACGACCTGAAGGACCTCGATCAGATCCTTCGCCTCAGCGCGGGCAAGGGGATCGACGTGTACACCCATGGCGAGATGCTGCCTGCCCACGGCTATCCGGAACTCAAGAAGCACCCGCACCTGTACGGCCATTACGGGACGGCCTGGCAGAACCAGCACCGGGAATTCGCCGCCTTCCCCGGGGCGATCCTGATGACGACCAACTGCCTCCAGAGGCCTCGGGAGGAATACGCGGACCGGATCTTCACCACCGGAGCCGTTGGGTGGCCGGGCATCCCGCATCTGGAGCGGGAGTCCTTTTCCGCGGTGATCGAAAAGGCCCTGTCCCTGCCGGGATTCACGGAGGAGACGGGGGAGAAGTCCGTCACCGTAGGGTTCGGGCGGAACGCGGTCCTCTCCGTGGCTGGCGCGGTGGTGGAAGCGGTG
Organism: Syntrophales bacterium; assembly: GCA_035363115.1. Lineage (NCBI taxonomy): Bacteria > Pseudomonadati > Thermodesulfobacteriota > Syntrophia > Syntrophales > Syntrophales bacterium. The sequence continues at coordinate 72,753 of DAOSEM010000008.1, forward strand.
AAGGCCGGGAAGATCCGGCACTTCTTTCTCGTGGGAGGCTGCGACGGTGCCCGGCCCGGGCGGAGCTACTACACCGAATTCGTCGAGAAGGCGCCGGCCGACACGGTCATTCTCACCCTGGCCTGCGGGAAGTTCCGGTTTTTCGACCGCGACCTGGGGGACATCGGCGGGATCCCGCGGCTCCTCGACATGGGCCAGTGCAACGACGCCTACTCGGCCGTGAAGATCGCCCAGGCCCTGGCGGAGGCATTCGGCATGGGGGTGAACGAACTCCCCCTGTCCCTGGTCCTGTCGTGGTACGAGCAGAAGGCCGTGGCGATCCTGCTGACGCTGCTCCACCTGGGGATCCGGAACATCCGCCTGGGGCCGTCCCTGCCGGCCTTTGTGTCGCCGGGCGTCCTGGACGTCCTGGTGAAGGACTTCGGCCTCATGCCCATCACAACGGCGGAGGCGGACCTGGCGGCGATCCTGAATTAAGCAGGGGGTGGTTTTTCATCGGCCCCCTTCCCAAATTTTTTCCGGGGTGGATGTTCATCCACCACCCCCGATTCAGGGGGACGGATGGCGTGTCCGTTCCCGTTTCCAGATGGAGGTGGAACCATGGAACGAATCGATGCAAAAGAGGCGGATCTCCGGGGCAGGGTGCTCGAGACGGCGGCCCTGGCGGCCTACCAGGAGGGCTCCGTGGTGAGCCGGCAGATCCTGGGCCGGAAGACCGGGACGGTCACGCTGTTCGCCTTCGACGAGGGGCAGGGGCTCAGCGAGCACACGGCACCCTTCGACGCCCTGGTCCTGGTCCTGGACGGGGAGTCGGAGGTGTCCATCTCGGGGAAACCGCACCGGCTGAAGGCCGGGGAGATGATCATCATGCCCGCCGGCGAGCCCCATGCGCTCCAGGCCGTCAAGGCCTTCAAGATGATGCTTGTCATGATCCGGTCGTGAAACAAACCGAAAAAGGTCGGATGGTTTTGCGTTGCAACCAACGATCCGGCCTGTTTTCTTCCCGGCCGGGTCACTGGAAATGACGGAGAGGGCTGTCCTCCCTTCGGCCCGGTCACCCGTTCCTTTCCGGTCCGGGTCAGGAACGAAAAAGGGCCGGCGGTTTCCCGCCGGCCCCGTTCGTTACGGGCAGATCACGCCACCCGGTCTCAGTAGAAGGTCTTCCCGAAGAGCTTCTTGCTCAAGCCCGTCAGGTCCGCCCACTTCATCGGGCCGCCCTTGTCCGGCGGGAATCCCACGCCCCAGATCATGCCGACGTCGATCATCCGGACGTCGTCGACGATCTTGCGGTCCAGGAGGTCCTTGCCGACCTTCACCATGGCCTCCATGATGCCTTCCTGAATCTGCTCATCGTTGCGCTCGCGCGTTGTGGCCGCCTTCGCGATGAGGGGCAGAACCGTCGGGTCCACGGAGCCGTCCTTCACGAAGAAGCCCTTTCCGTTTTTCTTCAGGCCCCAGCGGCCGTCGGCCACTACGGCATTGAGGGTCTTCTGGTCCACGCCCATGCCCTTCAGGACCTTGGCGGGGACGTCGATCCCCACTTCATCCGTCAGCCGGATGGGCCCCACGGGCATGCCGAACTTCACCATGGCCTTGTCCACCTTCTCGATGGTGTTCCCTTCCTCCACGTACTGGAATGCATTGAGGATGTACGGGAAGATCAGGGCGTTCACCACGAAGCCGGGGTTGTCCTTGCAGGTGATGGGGCGCTTGCGGATGAGGGCCACGAAATTCAGCAGGTTGTCCACGGTCTCCCGGGATGTCTTCGCGCCCTGGATGACCTCGACGAGCTGCATCATCCAGACGGGCGAGAAGAAGTGGAGGCCGCCGAAGCGCTCCGGGTTGGTCACGTAGGGGGCCATCTTGTCGAGGGCCAGTGACGAGGTGTTGCTTGCGATGACGCAGTCCGCCGGGACGACGGGACAGAGCTCCTTGTAGACCTGCTCCTTGACCCCGATGTCCTCGAAGACGGCCTCGACGACGATGTCCACGTCCTTGAAGTCCGCCGTGTAGTCGGAAACCGTGATGATCCGGCTCATGATGGAGTCCACGGGCTCCTTGAGGCGTTTCTTCTCCGCCATGCCGGTGAGGATCTTCTGCACGAAATCCTTCCCCGGCTGGAGGGCCGCTTCCACGTCCTTCACGACCACAGGGATCTGGGTGTTCCGGAGGATCTCGATGACGATGCCCCGGCCCATGGTGCCGAAGCCGAGCACGGCCGCCTTCTTGAGGGCCTTGGGCTGGAATCCCTTCGACATCATGTTCTTCGGCTTGTCCGTCAGGCCCTTGATGAAGAAGGTGTTGATGCTGCCCTTCGACTGGGGCGCCATGACCACCTTGACGAAATTGGCTTTTTCGATCTCCAGGCCCTCATCGAGAGAGACTTTGAGCCCCCGGTGCATGGAATCCAGGGCCAGCATGGGCCCCGGGATCTCGCGGCCCTTGGTGGCCTTGAGGACGCCCTGTTTCGCCATATCGGCCACGGCATCCACCTGGGAGAAATCCTGGGCCGGCCGCTTCAGGTCGGCCTTGCCGGCGATGATGTCCGCCAGGAACGTCTTCGCCTCCGCCAGGAGGTTACCCGTGGCCGGGATCAGCCGGTCGATGATGCCCAGCTCCAGGGCCTTGGCCGCCGGCAGCATGGATCCCTTGAGGATCAGCTCGAAGGCGCCGTAGCCGATGAGCCTCGGCAGGCGCTGGGTCCCGCCGCCTCCCGGGAATAGCCCGACGTTGCACTCGGGCAGGCCGATGACGGTGTTCTTGCCTTCCTTGGCGATCCGGGCCGTACAGGCCAGGGCAAACTCGAGGCCGCCCCCCAGGCAGTGGCCGTGAATGGCCGCCACAACGGGGATTCCCAGGGCGCTCATCTTGCTGAACGCACCGTGGAAGGTATCGAGAACCTCCTGGACCTCTTCCGGCTTCTCCAGCTCCGAGATCATCTTGAGATTGGCCCCGGCGAGAAAATTTTCGGGCTTTCCGGAGAGGAAGAGGATCCCCTTGAGACCCTTCTCCTTCGCCAGATCGTCCATGAGGGCGAAATAGTCCTTGAAGGCCTGCTCCGTCCACGTGTTCATGGCATCGCCCGCCACGTCGAAAGTGACCACTCCGATGCCGTCCTCCACCTTCAGTTGAAAAATGCTTCCCATACGCTACCTCCTTTGAGATGAATGGAACAACCCGGCTGATCCCTGCGACGCTTTTCCCAGCCTGCATCTCCCGGAGGAGGGCAGACGTGTTTGTGTAGCACAGATCCCCTCCGACGACCATGGAAATCCATCCCCGGGTTCGCCGCGCCGTCCGATCCCGGGAAGGAAGACCGTCCGAGGCGGCCGGTTTGCTGGGGACAGGCGGGAAAACCCGTTGACACGACGTTTTGGGAATGATATTTAGCACACGAAATAGAAGAGGCGATCCCATGGCACCCCCTTATGAAGACTGCATCGTATTCCTCCTGTCCAAGGCCTACCAACGCGCCCACGGGAAGCTGAAGAAAAGGCTGCAGCAGCACGGCCTGACGCCCCCGCAGAGCCTGGTGATCCTGGCGCTGAACGAGGGGGAAGGGGTCTCCGCGGGGGAACTGGCGCGGCGCCTGACCCTCGATTACGCGACGCTGTCGGGGCTTCTGGACCGTCTGGCGGAGGCAGGCTGGATTGTGAAGGAGACCGCCGACGACGACCGGCGGACCCTCCGGATCTCCCTCACGGACAAGGCGAGGGAAGCCGCCGGCGAGCTCATCCGAGCCAGGGACGGCGCCAACGACGAGATCATGGAATGCCTGCGGCCCGAAGAGCGCCTGCTCCTGAAACGCATGCTCCGGGACCTTCAGGCGTAAAAATTTTTCCTCTATTATTTCGTACGCGAAATTCATGGCCGGCGGGGCCGGACGCGATCAACAGCCGGACAGCAGAAAAATTTAAAGAGGGAGCCTCGCGGGGGCGGGAGATGGACCTCCGGCGGGCAGTCCCGGGAAAGGACTAGCGATGAGCAAGGAAGAAATCAGGCAGCATGGCATGGAACTGGGTGCGGATGCGGTCGGCTTCGCCGCCGCCGGGGATTACAAATCGCCCCGGACGCCGGCGCTCGAGTCGTTCCTTCCCTCCGTGAAGTCCCTGGTCGTCCTGGGCTACCGGGAGGTCGACGGGTCCCTGGACAGTCCGGTCGCCCGGATCAGCATGATGGAGCGCATCGGCATCATGGGGACGACCCAGCGCAACAACTACCTGATGGCCCGCTGGCTGGAGGACCGTTTCCAGGCAAAGGCGGCGGCGGTGGCCCCCTCCTACCCCCTGAACATGGGACCGCCGCATTTCGGCGTCGTGGCCGACGTGTCGCTCCGCCATGCCGCCGTGGCGGCGGGGCTGGGTGTCTTCGGCCGCCACAACCTGGTGATCCACCCGACGTTCGGCACCCGGCTGATCTTCACGGCGATCCTGACGGACCTGCCCCTGACTTCCGATCCGCCCGTGACGGACGAGCTATGCAACGACTGTGGTCTCTGTGTCGAGATCTGCCCGGCGAAGGCCCTCGAGACGGAGGGCCGGACGGAAGACATGAAGTGCCTGCGGGTGTCGCAGCCTTACGGCATCGGCTCCGCCATCGGCTTTCTCCGGAAGCTGGCAGGCATGACGCCGGAGGAGCAGAAGGCCATGTTCATGAATCCGCAGTTCCTGAACCTTTACCAGGCGTCCTTCATCGGGTTCCAGTACGAATGCTTCCGCTGCCTGGCCGTCTGCCCGGCCGGCCGCTGACATCCGCGGCCGGAGAAAGGAGGAAGGGTGATGAAAGAGAAGATGAGCCGCTTCGTGATGGACTACGTGATGAAGGACGGGGCCTGCGCCGCGGGCATCGTGACGGTCGAGACCCTGCGGGGCGGGCCGCCCTCGGCGGACCTCTCTTACGTGCTTCCGGAGGCCAGGTCCGCCGTGTCCTTTGCCGTTCCCCTGGACGCGTCCCTGATCGAGCCGTTCCTGAGCAAAAGGGACCGCCTGTCCCACGAGCGGGACAATTTCCGGACGAACAACCAGGTCGGCGGCATCGCCCTGGGACTGGCGAAGAACCTGTCCCAGAAAGGCTTCCCCTCGGTTCCCGTGGCGGCCAACGAGGTCTATCGGGCCGACGCGGGGCGCGGCGCCATCGACATGCATCCCGACATCTCCCTGCGCTATCTCGCGGTCCGCTCGGGCGTCGGCTTGTTCGGGCTGTCGGGCAACGTGCTGCACCCGGAGCGCGGAGCCGCCGTCATCCTGGGGGCGGTCGTGACCTCGCTGGAACTCCTGCCCACGGAACCCCTGCCGACGGAGAAGAACTACTGCGACCGCTGCCGCCTCTGCATGGCCCTGTGTGCTTCCGGCATGATGGACCCGGAGGAGGAGGCGACGGTCACCCTGGGCGGCCATGAATTCAAGTACGCGAAGCGCCGCAATTACCTGCGCTGTGAATACGTTTGCGGGGGCTTCACGGGACTGCACCCCTCGGGCCGCTGGTCCACCTGGTCCCCCGGGCGGCTCCCCGTCCCGGAGAAGGACGAGGACTATCTCTCCGCCATCGTGACCGGCATGAAGAAGTACGGGCGCTGGCCCCGGATGGCCGGCGGCCATTATCACCTGCTGATGCGCGATCCCCTGTACCTGACCTGCGGCCACTGCCAGATCGCGTGCCATCCAGACAAGGAGGTGAGGAAGCGCCGTCACCGGATGGTCGTGGAGAGCGGCTGTGTCGTCCAGAATCCCGACGGATCCCTGGAGGCCATGGCGCCGGAGAAGGTCCGGGAGCGGCTCGCCGGGATGCCCGCGGAGGTCCGGTCCCTCTACGAATAGGGGGAGGGGGACGGCCGGGGCGGCCTTGCCGAAAGCGCAGGCTTGAGAAACATGGCTGATTGTGCCGTGTCCATCCGGATCCCGAACCCGGCTTTTTCATTGACACGTTCTGCGGTACTCCGGTAAGTACTAAATACTTTTACCGAGGAGGAACGCAGACATGTCGAAAATCAAAGCGCTTTTCGTAATCCTGCTCCTGGCACTCTTTGTCGCCTCGCCCGTCCGGGCCGCCCAGGATACGATCAGGATCGGCGCCGCCTTCGCCCTCTCCGGAAGCATCGCCGTCTATGGCGAGGGATTCCGGAAATGCGTGGACCTGGCGGTGGACGAGATCAACGCCAAGGGAGGAATCAAGGGCAAGAAGATCCAGATCGTCTACGAGGACAACAAGAGCACGCCCAAGGACTGCGTGACGGCCGTCCGGAAGCTCATCACCATCGACAGGGTCCCCGTCCTCTTCGGACCCGCCGGGAGCTCCAACTTCATGGCGGCGGCGCCGGTGGCCCAGCAGAGCAAGGCGGTCATGGTCTCCGCCCAGGGAACGGCCGAGAAGCTGACCCAGGCCGGACCGTTCATCTTCCGAATCATCCCGTCCAACGCGAAGCAGGGACAGCGGCTGGCCAAGCTGGCCTTCGACATGGGCTACAAGAAGCTGCCCGTCATGTACGTCAACAACGACTGGGGCCTGGACCTGAAGGACGGGTTCGTGGAGAGCTTCAAGCAGATGGGCGGCGTCGTGACGGACGTCATCCCCTTCGACGAGAAGAAAACGGACTACCGGACGGAGCTGCTCCGGGCCGGCAAGGGCAATCCCCCCGCCATCGTCAACCTGACCTACATCAACGAGGGGGCCGTCCAGTTCAAGCAGGCCTACGAGATGGGAATCAAGACACAGTGGCTCTGCGGTTCCGCTGCCCGGGCCCCGAAGATGGTGGAGCTGGCCGGCAAGGCCGCCGAGGGCATCATCGGGACCTATCCCTCCGTTCCCCAGGATACGAAGCAGTATCAGGCCTTCAAGAACGCCTACAAAAAGAAGTACGGCGACGACAAGATCCCCATCTTCGGCGACTACAACTATGACATGGTGTACCTCGTCGCGAAGGCCATCGAGAAGGGCGGCTACACCGCCGATGGCATCCGCAGGGCGCTTCCCGTCGTGGCCAAGGGGTACAAGGGCGTCACGGGAGACAAGACCTTCGATGCGAAGCGCGGCATGCTGAACGCCGACATGGGCATCTGGACCGTCAAGGACGGCAAGATCGTCGACTACAAGAAGTAAGGGAGACCCCCCGACGGATCTTCTCCCGGGCCGCCCGATCCTCCGGGCACACCGGCGGGGAAGCACCGCAAGGTTCCGCGAAACACGGGTTCCGGTGTCCACGGGGCGCCGGAACCCGCCTTTTTTGTGCACTCCATGGACATTCTCCTTCAATCCGTCGTCAACGGCATTCTCGCGGGCTGCATCTATGCCCTCTTCGCCATGGGGCTGACGCTGATCTACGGGGTCCTCAACTTCGTCAATTTCGCCCATGGCGAGTTGATCATGTGGGGGGCCTATTTCCTGTACATCTTCATCTCGGAGCCCTTTTCCCTGCCCCTCGTCGTGGCCGTCTTCCCGGCGATCCTCTGCACCGTCTTCCTCGGTATCGCCATGGACTTCGCCGTCTTCCGTCCCCTCCGGAAGGCGGACCGGCTGACGCTCCTCATCGCCGCCATGGGTCTCTCGTTCCTGCTCCGGAACGCCGCCCAGTTCTTCTGGGGGGCCGAAGTGCAGACCTACGGCCTCGAGATCACACGGGGCTACCGATACCTGGGGGTGAGCCTGACGGCGAACCAGATCCTGATCATCGTGGTCACGGTGATCTGCGTGATCGGGGTCTATCTCCTGTTCTTCCGGACCAGCATCGGCAAATCCATGCGGGCCGTCTCGGACAACCTGGACCTGGCCCGGGTGGTCGGGATCAACGCCCGGCGCTCCATCCGGGCGGCCTGGATCGTCTCGGCGGCCCTGGCCGGGACGGGAGGGATTCTCCTGGCCCTGGACACGAACCTGAATCCCGAGATGGGCGTCATCAACCTCGTCAAGGCCTTCGCCGCCACGCTGATCGGCGGCGTCGGGAACCTCTGGGGGGCGCTCCTGGGCGGTCTCCTCATCGGCCTGGCGGAAAACTTGAGCGTGCTGGTCATCTCCCCGGGGTACAAGGACGCCGTGGCCTTCGCGATCATGGTGGTGATTCTGCTGACACGTCCATACATCGTCACGGGAAAGAGGATGGATTGATGGCAGCCTCGGAAAATGACCGGATACTGCGTTGCACCACGCCCCTCGTCGCTGCGGCGTACGCAAGGGTACGCCTCGCTTCTCGGTGCGGGTGCGCTTTGCCTGCGGCCATTTTGCGAGGCCTTTGCGCCCCCGGCATCGTGCCGGGCCCTCACGGGTGAACGTATGGATCTGCTCCTGCACCTGTGCGTCGTCATCGCCATCTATTCGATCTTCGCCATGAGCCTCAACCTCGAGGTGGGCTACACGGGGCTGTTCAACTTCGGCCACGTGGCCTTCCTCGGCATCGGCGCCTATGCATCGGCCCTTCTCAGCCTCGCCGGATTTCCCTTTTTCCTGTGCCTGGCGGCCGGCCTCGCCGCGGCGGGCCTGGCGGGCTTTCTCCTGAGCATCCCGGCCCTCCGCCTTCAGGGGGATTACTTCGGCATCGCCACCCTGGGCTTCGGGGAGATCCTCCGCCTCGTCTTCCAGAACGAGGTGTGGCTGACCAAGGGGCCCATGGGACTTCCGGGCATTCCGAAGCCGGAGATGCTGGGGGTCCGGTTCGAAAGCCTCCCGGAATACCTGGGCCTGGCGGTGGTCGCGGCGCTCTTGACGTACCTCGCCATGGGGCTGGTCACGGAGAGCCCCTTCGGCCGAGCCCTCCGGGCCGTCCGGGACGACGAGACGGCGGCGGAGATCCTCGGGAAGAACGCCTTTGCCTTCAAGACCCGCTCCTTCGTCATCGGTTCCGTCTTCGCGGGATTGGCGGGGGTTCTCTGGGCGCATTACACCTCTTTCATCAGCCCGTCGGACTTCACGCTCAACGAGACGATCGTGGTGCTCCTGATCGTGGTTCTCGGCGGAAAGGGGACCCGTCCGGGGCCCGTGGTGGGCGCCATTGCCCTCATCTTTCTCCAGGAGTCCCTGCGCTTCCTCCGGCTGCCCCCGGAGTGGACGCGATACCTGGGCCCCATGCAGCAGATGGTCTTCGGGGCGCTCCTGGTGGCCCTGATGGTGTTTCGGCCCGAGGGCATCATGCGGGAAAAGAGGAGGAAGTGATGCTGGAGATCCGGGGCGTCACCAAAGCCTTCGGCGGCATCCGGGCCGTGGCGGACTGTACCCTGAGCCTGGAGGGGCTGGCCATATCCGGGCTCATCGGCCCCAACGGCAGCGGCAAGACGACCCTCTTCAACATTATCTCGGGCCTGCTGCGGCCCGACGGGGGTCAGATTCTCTTCGACGGTGTCCGGATCGACGGCCGGCCGCCCCACCGGATGGTCCGCCTGGGGCTGATCCGGACCTTTCAGCTTTCCCGGGTCTTCGCCGGCATGACCGTCCTGGACAACCTGCTCCTGGCGCCCCGGGGACAGCACGGCGAATCCCTGCGGTCCCTTGCCTGGAGGCGGGGTGCAATCCGGCGGCAGGAGGCCCTCAATCGTGAGAAGGCCCTGGAGACGCTGGAGATCCTGGGAATTTCCAGGCTCCGGGACGAGTTTGCCGGGAACCTCTCCTACGGGCAACAGAAGCTGCTGGAGATGGGCCGGGCCTTCATGACGGAGCCGAAGCTGATCCTGCTGGACGAGCCGGCGGCGGGCATCAATCCCTCCATGATCCGGACGATGATCGATACGATCGTGCGGATGAAGGAGGCCGGAGGCCGGTTTTTCATCATCGAGCACAACATGGACGTCATCGTCGAGTTGTGCGAAAAGATCTTCGTTCTGGACCACGGGGAGAAGATCGCCGAGGGAACACCCGAGGAGATCCAGAGCGATCCCAAGGTGCTCGAGGCCTATCTCGGAGGATGAGCGTGTCACACGGGGAAAACGGGCCGGCGGTGATTCTGGAGGTGGAGGAGGTCTTCGCCGGCTACGGCAAGATCGAGGTCCTGCACGGGACGTCCATCCGCGTCCGGGAAGGGGAGATCGTCTGCATCATCGGTCCCAACGGCTCCGGGAAGTCGACCCTCCTGAAGACGGTCGTCGGCCTCCTCAAGCCCACCCGGGGATCCGTGCGCCTCTCCGGGCGGGAAGTGGGACGCCTGGATCCGCAGGAGAAGGTCCGCTTGGGGATGGCCTACATTCCCCAGGGGAGGAACGTGTTCCCGTCGCTGACCGTAATGGAGAATCTCCAGATGGGAGGCGTGTCCCTGGGTGACGCGAGAGCCGTCCGGCAAGCCGTGGAGAAGGTCCTGGAGGACTACCCCGTGCTCCGGGAGCGGGCGCGCCAGCAGGCGGGCAATCTCTCCGGCGGGGAGAAGCAGATCCTGGCCCTGGCACGGGCCGTTATGACCCGGCCGCGGCTGATCCTGCTGGACGAGCCGTCCATCGGCCTGGCGCCCAGGATTATCGAAGACATCTACAACCGGCTCCAGGAGATCAACCGGGGGGGAGTCAGCCTCGCCGTGGTCGAGCAGAACGCCCGGAAGGCCCTCTCCGTCGCCGATCGGGGGTACGTGCTGGACCTCGGGGTTACGCGCCTGGAAGACACGGGGGCGCACCTTCTGGACAACGAGGAGGTCCGGAGGCTTTACCTGGGGGAGAAGGGGAACGGTCCGGATCCGGCGCCTCAGGACCCGCCGTCCCGGCGGTAGCCGTCCATGGCCTGCTCGATGAGGATGAGCAAGTATTCCAGGTCCTCCAGGGCGTTCCGGTACTGCCGCTCCGTGACGGCCCCGGGGTGGTCCCGGCGGAACCGCTCCACCAGTTGCCGGTATTCCTCTCTTGCCGCCAGGAATCCCTCGTCGCCGCCCCGCATGAGGCTCTCCTGCAGGTAGAGGGCGGCCAGCCTGACGTCCTCCGCCGATTCCAGCAGGTCCTGCCGTGAGCGCTCGTCCATTCTTTCCCGTCCTTTCCCGCCTCCGCGGTGCGATCCTTTCCGGCGTATCTACCGGAGGCTTTACAGGAAGGCAAGAAATTGCCTACAATGGCGCGAAACCGGAGGAGCCTTCCACGCCATGTTTCGAGCCGCCCTCGTCAACGATCCCTTCGAGGACCCTGTTGTCTACCTGGACAGCAAGTACCGGCGAGACGGAATCCTCTTCGACCTGGGGGACCTCCGGAACCTCGTTCCCCGGAACATCCTGAAGGTCCGCCACGTCTTCGTCTCCCATGCCCACATGGACCACTTCATCGGTTTCGACCACCTGCTCCGGGTCCGCCTGGGGCGGGAGCGGCCCCTCAGCCTGTTCGGCCCCCCGGGGTTCCTGGAACGCCTGGAGAACAAGCTCCGGGCCTATACGTGGAACCTCGTGGAAAACTATTCCGATGATTTCACCCTGACCGCGACGGAGGTTGGGCCGTCGGAGCGTGTCACCCGCCGCTACCGGTGCCGCACCGGCTTCCAGCCCGAAGGGGAGGAGATCGCCCGCTTTGAAGACCCTCTCTTCGAGACGTTCCTGGCGGAGGAGCGGCTCTTCTCGGTGCGGGCGGACCTGATCGATCACGGCATCCCCTGCCTGGCGTTCCGTTTCGAGGAGAGGAACCGGATCAACTTCAAGCGCAACGTCCTGGATCAGCTGGAGCTGCCGACGGGGCCGTGGCTCATGGAGCTGAGGCAGAGGATCCTGGACGGGGAGCCGGACGACACCCTCGTCCGGGCCTGGTGGAAGGACGGGCAGGGGGGAACGGCGGAGCGGACCCTGCCCCTGGGGCTTTTCCGGGAAAAGGCCGTCAAGATCTCCCCCGGGATGATCATTTCCTACGTTACCGACGCTGTCTTCACACGGGAAAACGTCCGCCGCATCGCGGCCGTCGCGGCGGGGGCGGACCTCCTGTTCATCGAGGCCACGTTCCTGCACGAAGAGCGGGACAAGGCCTTCCTCAAGCGCCACCTGACGGCCTGCCAGGCCGGTTGGCTGGCGCGGCTGGCCGGGGCCGGGCGGTTGGTCCTGTTTCACTTTTCCCCCAAGTACCGGGGCCAGGAAAGGGAGATCCTCGCGGAGGCGGAGGCGGCGTTTCGCGGGGAGAAAACGCCGGAGCCGGCGGAAGACGGAATGGCGTAGAACGCGGCTTCCTGGGAATGCAGCGCCGTCAGAACGCCAGGAATCGCTCCAGCGCCTCCATGGCCCCGGCAATCCTGGCCGCGGCGGGATTTCCCGCGGGATCCGCGGTAGCGGGCCGAAGCGAAAAGAAGTGACAGGAGACGGGGGCCTGGAAGACCTCCCCCAGGCGGGCCGTCGTCTCGGCCCTGCGCCGGTCGATCTTCTCCCGCTCCCCGTAGGCGTCCCCCTCCGGTTCGTTGATCCCGAAGTCGTCCACCAGAAGGACCCCTTTCCACTCCTGGCACTCCAGGGCCAGGCGGACGGCATTCCAGAACGGCAGGTCCGACTTGTGCGCCCCGAGATCGGCCGAGTTCGCCACTCGGATCGCCTGCCGGGCGGGCGGTGAGGCACTCTCCGCGATGGGCCGGGCCGGGATCCCCAGCCCGGCCAGGGAGTTGAGGATGGCGTCCGTTGCCTCGGCGTAATGATCCGTGGCGATGACGGTGGTCAGGCCCGCCTGCCGGACGCAGGTCCGGAGAAAGGCTGTCCACAGGGGATCGACGGCGTTGGCCCGGAAGTAGGAATCGCAGAAGCGGGAGACGGCCAGGTCGATGCCTCCCCGGGATGCCTGCGGCTTGAGGGCCGCCAGGCGTTCCGCAAGGACCCGGCGGTAACCGGCCCGGGTGGTGCTCCCCTCGGTCCAGGTCGGGTTGACCAGCTCGATCCAGAACAGGTCGGGAGTCACGCCCAGTGTGGCGAGGCCGCTTGTCTCCAGTTCCTCCCGGAGGGCGTCCGGGGCGGCGAAGCGAGGTGCCGAGAGCGACAGCGTCCCGGAAAAATCCAGGACGGCCAGCTTCTCCGTCAAGGCCTGTCCTTTCTATTCGCGATGGCGCCGGCGATGATCCGGGCAAGGTCCCGCGAGGCCTCCCGGGGGTCTTCCGCGGCACAGATGGCGGAAACCACCGCCACCGCGTCGGCCCCCGCCCGGACGGCATCGGCGGCGTTTGCGGCGTTCAGCCCCCCGATGGCGACGAGGGGGTGGCGCGAGAAGGCCCGGATCCGGGCCAGCCCTTCCATGCCCCAGGGCTCCTTCGTGTCCGTCTTGGTCGGCGTGGCGAAGACGGGGCTGACGCCGAGGTAGTCCACGTCCAGCGATTCCGCCCGCTCCACATCCTCCCAGGACTCCACGGACAGGCCGATGAGCGCCTTCGGCCCGAGGATCCGCCGGGCGGTTTCGTAGGGCATGTCGTCCTGCCCGACGTGGAGCCCCGCGGCGCCCGAGGCCAGGGCCACGTCGAGGCGGTCGTTGATGATCAGGGGGATCCCGAAGGAGTCCAGGAGCTTCCTGATCCGGAGCGCCTCCTCGACAAAGGGCCGGGTCGGCAGGTCCTTCTCCCGGAGCTGGACGGCGGCGGCGCCGCCCTCCACGGCGAGCCGGACGACCTCCTCGACGGCCCTCGGCCCGCAGAGATCCCGGTCGGTGACGAGGTAGAGGCCTTTCATTGGAGGGTCTCCGCCTTCAGCCGCTCCCGGATGTCCTGCTCCGTCATGAGCCAGAGGGCGTCCAGGAAATAAAGCTGCAGGGTTCCCGGTCCGGCGGCCTTCTCGGCCGCCATCTCGCCGGCGATCCCCATGACCGCCATGGCGGCGGACACGGCAAGCACCGGGTCGTCCAGCACCGCGGCAAAGGCGCCGCAGAGGGCCGTGGCCGTGCAGCCCAGGCCGGTGACCCGGGGCATCAGCGGGTGGCCGTTCCGGATGCAGACCGTCTCCGCCGGGCCGACGATGTAGTCGGTCTCCCCGCTGATGCAGACGACGCTCTTCCGGGCCCGGTTCAGTTCCCGGGCGGACGCTATGGCGCTGTCCGATCCGACCAGGCTGTCCACGCCTTTCGTCTTCGCATCGCTCTCGACGAGGGCCCGGATTTCTGAGGCATTGCCCCGGATCACGGACACCGGCACCGCCTCCATGATCTCCAGGGCCGTCTTTGTCCGGTACGATGTGGCACCGGCTCCCACGGGATCCAGGATGACGGGGATCTTCCTCCGCTCCGCTTCCCGGGCGGCCAGGAGCATGGCATGGATCCAGTGTCCGCTCAGGGTGCCGATGTTGATCACCAGGGCCTGGGCCAGGCCCGCCATCTCCTCCACTTCTTCGGGGGCGTGGGCCATTACCGGCGAGGCTCCCAAGGCCAGGAGGGCATTGGCCGTCGTGTTCATGACGACAAAGTTCGTGATGTTGTGAACCATCGGCGAGCGTCGGCGAACCTCGTCGAGGGCGGCGGCAATCCGGTCGGGATGAAGATCCATGATGTTCTCCTCTTGCTTTGCTCTGAATGCATTTTGGGTGCGCAGTCGATCCGTTTCAGGTCATCCGGTCCCGGATCAGGGGAATGACCAGGCTGGCGGATCGATATCCCTCGTCGATGGCCTCCGCCCCGCGGTTGAACTCGAAGAGGGCGATGTCGGCCAGGTGAGGGGTGATCAGGACGTCCGGGGGCTCCGCCTGGAGCCTCTGTCGGGTGATCCGGTCCTGCATGATGTAGAGGGACCGGGTGATCACCTCCAGCAGCGTGGGACCGCGGAGAGACGAGTTCCCATTGGAACGCAGCCAGGCGGAAGGGTTTGTCCAGGGCATGCTGGCGTCCAGAAAATCGGCTACTTTTTCCTGGATCACCTGGTTTCGCCGGCGGCGTTCCCGGGTGAAGAGGGACTTTCCCAGGATGTCCGAGTTCAGGCTGACGGCAATGACGATGTCGGCCCCCATGGCGCGGCAGAGGGAGACCGGAACGGGGTTCACGAGCCCGCCGTCCAGGAGCCAGCGGGTGCCTTCCGGGTAGGGCGTGAACATGACGGGCACGGAGATGCTTGCCCGCATGGCATCGATGAGGGATCCCTTCCGGAGCCAGATCTCTTTTCCCGAATACAGGTCCGAGGCAACCGCGCCGAAGGCCACGGGCAGGTCCTCGATGTGAAGGTCCGTCAGGCGCTCCTTGAGATAGGCGGTGATCTTGTCTCCTCCCATGAATCCCGAGCGGGGGAGCCGGACCTCGAGGAAGCGGAAGATGTCAGGCCAGCGGAGCTCCCGGACCAGCGTCTCCATCTCGCCCAGGAAACCCGCCGCCCAGCATCCCCCGACGACGGCTCCCATGGAGGCGCCGCAGACGATGTCGATGGGGATATCCGCCTCCCGGAGGCAGCGGACGACACCGATGTGGGACCAGCCGCGAGCGGACCCGCTGCCCAGGGCAAGACCGATACGCTTCCGTTTCTTCACCTTTCCTCCGGTTGTTCGGCTTGGAAAATCAGACGGCTGACAAATACGGGAAAAGCCGGTCCGGGTCAATTCCGAATGAATCTTGACAAACGCAACCTGGTTGCGTTAAATGTGCACCCCATGGAAACCGCTTCATTATTGGAAAATTTGAAGGACTCCGGCTGCCGGATCACCCGGACCCGGAGGGCCGTCCTGGACATCCTGTCTGCCAGCCGCGTGCTCCTGTCGGCGGACGACCTCCGCCGGGCTCTCGCCGCGCGGGGGCTCAGGGTGAACAAGACCACGGTTTACCGGGAGTTTTCCTTCCTCAAGGGCCGCGGCATCGTCCATGAGATCCATTTCGGCGACGGGACGGTCCGGTACCGGCTCTGTCCGGATACGCACCATCACCACGTCATCTGCATGAACTGCAAGCGGGCGGAGGAAGTGGCCCTGGAGGGGGATTTGCGGGAGTTGGAGGCCGACATCGGCCAGACCAAGGGTTTTCAGATACTGCATCACACGCTGGAGTTTTTCGGTCTGTGCTCCGACTGCCGCTTGGCAGCCGGGCCTCCGGAGCCTTCGGGGCTTCCCGCCGCGGACCCGGCGGATCGGGTGGCGGCGGGAACGGTCCGGAAAGAAGAAGGAAAGGACATTTCATGAAACCAGTCGGAAAGCGCGGACGGATCGCCGTCATCACCATCGGGATCCTCTGTTTATCCCTTTTCCTGCTGACGATTGCCTGCCGTCCGGGCGGCGATACGGGACCGGTACCGGGAAAACCGGAAGTGGTGACGACGCTGTTCCCATTGTACGATTTCGCCCGCCAGGTCGGCGGGGACCGGGTTCACGCGGCGCTGCTCCTGCCCCCGGGGGTGGAGCCCCATGCTTTCGAGCCCCGGCCCGGGGATGTCGCCCGGATTCAGCAGGCGGCTGTTTTCATCTACACGGGCAAGTTCATGGAGCCCTGGGCGGAGCGAATTCTGGCGGGACTGGACCGGAAGCATCTCCGGATCGTCGATGCGAGCCGGGGGATCACCCTGCGGCGGGGTGAATCAGGACATGAGGATCACGATCATCACGAGGGGAGTGCCCAACAGGGGCACCGTCATGCCGACGCGAACGTGGATCCCCACGTCTGGCTCGACTTCGAAAACGACATCCGGATCGTGGACTCCATCGCCACCGCCCTGGCAGAGGGGAATCCCGGTAACGGCGACTTCTATCGCCGAAACGCCGCATCGTACCGGGAAAAGCTCCTGGCCCTGGACCGGAGATACCGTGAGACGCTCTCGTCCTGCCGGAAAAAGGTCATCGCCCACGGGGGCCACTTTGCCTTCGGATACATGGCCCATCGCTACGGACTGGAATACCATACGGCCTACCCGGGATTCACCGCCGACGCGGAACCTTCTCCCCGGGACCTGATGCGGCTTGCCAAAACGGTCCGCCGGCATGGCCTGACGGCTGTCTACCAGGAGGAACTGGTCAGTCCGAAAATTGCCGAGGCCGTGTCCCGGGAAACGGGAGCCGCTATTCTGACATTGCACCCGGCCGCCAACATCAGCCGGGAGGATATGGAGAAGGGCGTCACGTTTCTCGATCTGATGGAAAGAAACCTGGAAAACCTCAAGCGAGGCCTGTCATGTCCATAGACGTTCTCGACGTCCGTGGCCTTACGTTCCGATACAACGGTGCGGATATCCTGGAAGATCTTCATTTCTCCGTGAGAACGGGGGATTATGTGGGACTGGTAGGGCCGAACGGCTCGGGGAAGACGACCCTGATCCGGCTTCTTCTGGGCCTGCTCGATACGAAGCAGGGGGAGATCCGGCTCTTTGGGCGGTCTGTCGCGGGATTTCGGGACTGGATGAGGGTGGGATATCTGCCCCAGAAAGCGGCCTTCGTGGGGCCCCGCTTCCCCGCCACGGTGCGGGAGGTTGTCGCCCTGGGCCGGCTGGCAGGGAAGCGATTTCCCAGGGTCCTCGGGCGCTCCGACCGGGAGGCCGTCGGACGGGCTCTCGATCGGCTGGACATCGCCGATCTTCGGGACCGGCCTGTGGGAGAGCTCTCCGGGGGCCAGCAGCAGAGGGTCCTGATCGCCCGAGCCCTCGTCAACGATCCGGATCTCCTGATCCTCGACGAGCCCGCCTCCGCCCTCGACCCGGAGGTTCGGGACCGCTTCTTCCAACTCCTGGCGGACCTGAACGCCGGACGGAAGGTGACCATCGTCATGGTGACCCACGACCTTGGGACCATCGGCCGGTACAGCTCGAAGCTTCTTTACCTGGACAAGCGGATCGTGTTTTACGGTACGTATGAGGAATTCTGCCATTCCGAAGACGTGACCCGCATCTTCGGGGCCTTCTCCCAGCATGTCATCTGCCACCGCCACGGGGCTCCGGCAGGCGACGGGCTGGTGCCGTATCCCGTTTCGCCGGGTACGGCCGCCGGGTCCGGGATGAAACACCGGTTCGGGGAGGCCGGGAAATGAACTGCCGGGAGGGAAGAAAACCGTGAGCTGGATGGAATGGCTGTCTTTCGGATTCGTGCAGCGGGCGCTCCTCGCCGGTTCGTTCATTGCGGTCCTGTGCGCGGTCCTGGGGGTCTTTCTGGTTTTGCGCCGCCTGTCGCTGATCGGAGACGGGCTGGCTCATGCCACCTTCGGCAGTGCGGCCCTGGCCCTCTGGCTCCAGTGGAACCCGCTTTATGTCTCCATTCCCGTCGTCATGGCCGCCGCGCTGGGGATCCTGAAACTGGCGGAAAAGACGAAGATGTACGGGGATGCCGCCATCGGCATCGTCTCCGCCGTTGGAATTGCCGGAGGCGTACTCATCGCCGGCCTGGCGGGGGGATTTAACGTGGACCTGTTCAGTTTTCTCTTCGGGAGCATCCTGACCATCGGTCCCCTGGATGTCGCCGTTTCCGTCGTTCTCTCCGTTGCCGTCGTGGCGGCGGTTTCCCTGTTCTACCAGGAACTGCTTTCGGTGACATTCGACGAGGACTCGGCGCGGGCCTCGGGCATCCGGGTGGAATGGATCAACCGGGTCTTCGGCCTGCTGACGGCGGTGGCGGTGGTCCTGTCGATGAAGGTCGTGGGTGTTCTTCTGATCTCGGCCCTTCTGATCCTGCCGGCCGTGACGGCGCTCCAGGTAACCCGGAGCTTCCGGGCCACCATGGCGGCGGCGGCGGCGATTGCCGTTCTTTCGGTACTGGCGGGGATCCTGGTTTCCTTTGCCCTGGATCTGCCCTCGGGGGCCACGATCGTTTTCGTCAACATTCTCTTTCTGGCGGCGGGTCTGGCTCTTCGCCGGCGCGAGGGAGGGGCCGGGGAGAAGACGTCCCCCTGACATGCGGAGGTGCGCCATTCCTAGTCTTCGATCGCTCCTGGCAAACCGGAACGTCATTTTCGCTCTCGCGGTCGGTTTCGGGCTGGCCGTCCCGGGGCCGTCGGAGTGGATCCGGCCGCTGATCCTTCCGGCCCTGGCCGTCGTGCTCACCGTGTCTTTGCTGGGCATCTCCAACGACCTGTTTCGCCGGCCCGGGAAACTGATCGCGCCCTCCCTGGCGGGCATATTCCTGAATTACCTCGTTCTCGGCAACGTCATCGTCCTTCTGGCCGCCTGGCTGGTCCAGGAGGACCTGCTGTGGAAGGGGTTCGTCCTCATGGCGGCCGTCCCGCCGGCGGTGGCGATCATTCCCTTTGCGTCCAGCCTCCGGGGGGACCTGTTCCTCTCGCTGGTCGGGACCGTCGGGGGGTACCTGGGCGGGCTTGTCCTGATGCCGCTGATGCTCGGCGCACTGCTGGGAGGAAGCCTTGCGGATCCCTCTGTCCTGGTTCAGCATGTCCTGGTTCTCATCGTTTTCCCCCTGGCGGTCTCGCGCCTGATCCTCATCAAAGGATGGCACCTCCGGATCCGTCCCGTCCGGGGCCCACTGACCGACTGGGGATTCTTCCTGGTCATTTACGCCATCACGGGCCTAAACCGGGACATCCTCTTCCGGAACCCGGAGGTGTTGATTCCGATTGCGGCGATTCTCTTCACGACCACCTTCGTGCTCGGATTCCTCGCAGATCGGGTTGCCAGGCTCTTTCACGTGAAGGAAGAGACACGGATCAGCCTCGTGCTCCTGGGGACACTCAAGAACTACGGCCTGACCGGCGGACTGGCCCTGTCGCTCTTCGGCCGCGAGGCGGCCCTTCCGGCTGCCATGGGCAGCCTGTTCCTGATCCTGTATTACATGTGGCTCGGGAGGAAGCGACGCGGCGTGGCGCCGCAGGAAGCATTCACAGAGGCGGAACATCGAGGCCGGGAAGAGGGTCAGCGGGCCATGCAGGAGACGTGATGCACAGGGGAGCGGCGCTCCCTCCCATTTCTTGCGGGAAACCGAATTCGCTGCTATACAGAAATCCACGCACCGCTTCCGGCCCGGAAGCGGCCCATCGGATTCACCATCACGAAAGGAGGTATTCCCCATGGCACTCGTACTGCCGGATCTGCCCTATGCAAAAGACGCCCTCGCGCCGGTCATCAGCGCGAATACCCTCGAATTCCATTACGGAAAGCACCATCGGGCCTACGTGGACAACGGCAACAAGCTCCTGGCTGGAACGGAGCTGGAGAATCTGGCCCCGGAGGAGATCATCCGCAAGATCGCCGGAGACGCCGCCAAGGCGGGCATCTTCAACAACGTCGCTCAGGCCTGGAACCATTCCTTCTACTGGAAGTGCATGAAGCCCGGCGGGGGCGGGAAGCCGTCGGGAGCCGTCGCTGACAGGATCATGGCGGCCTGGGGAAGCTATGAGAAGTTTGTCGAGGAGCTGAAGAACGCCGGGGCGACCCAGTTCGGCAGCGGCTGGGCATGGCTGGTCCTGGACGGCGGGGCCTTGAAGATCACGAAGACGGCCAATGCCGACACACCCGTCGCACACGGCCAGAAGCCCCTCCTGACGATCGACGTCTGGGAGCACGCCTACTACCTGGACTACCAGAACCGGCGTCCCGACTACCTGGCGGCCTTCATCGAGAAGCTCGTGAACTGGGATTTCGTGAACGAAAACCTGAAGTGAGAACCGGAAGGGACGGGCATCCCCTCTGCAGTCATTCCGTCAGCAGGGGGGATGCCGTTCCGCAACCATGATGCCGGCTTCCATCCACGAAGCGGAACGGAGTGGAGGCCCAGCCGGAAAACGGCCTTGCGTTTTTGGTATTCATGCCCCTCTCCTCTGACGAACCCCATTACAAAGAGCATCGCCGGCGCCTGAAGAAACGGTATGCCGAGGCGGGCCTCGATGCGTTCCATGAATACGAAGCGCTGGAACTGCTCCTTTTTTATGGAATTCCCCAGGGGGACGTAAAGCCTCTCGCCAAGGAGCTGCTGGCCGAGTTCGGCTGTTTCCGGGCGATCCTGGACGCCGATCCGGCGGACCTGGTGGCCCGGAAAGGCATCGGCCCCCACACGGCGATCCTCCTGAAGCTTGTCAAGGACCTGGCCTCCCTGTACCTTCGCCAGAAGGCCGTCGAAAAGCCCCAGATCACCTGCACGTCGGAACTCCTGGACTACTGCCGGGCCAGCATGGGGGGGTTGAAGGACGAGCGCTTCTCCGTCGTCTACCTGGACGCCCGGAACCGGATCATCGACATCGAGACGATCCAGGAGGGCATCGTCAACCAGGCCGTCGTTTACCCCCGGAAAGTCCTCGAGAATGCACTCAAGCGAAAGGCGTCGGCGCTGATTCTGGTCCATAACCACCCGTCGGGCTATGTCCAGCCCTCGGACGCGGACGTCCGGCTGACCAGGACGCTCCAGGAGACGGCCAGGGCCCTGGACATCCTCATCCACGACCACCTGATTGTGGGGGAGAATCGGTTCTTCAGCTTTCGGGAAGAAGGAATGATGGCTTAGAAATCACGAAATGGAATGGGAATAAACGTTGCCGCGAACAATCCCAGGGTGATCCAGCCGATGGCGCGGCGCCGCCGGTCCAGGGGGATCCAGTCGAACAGGACCGGCGGATGATGGATCCCAAGGACGACGAGAATCGCCCCCCAGACAAGCCAGCCCATCCACCCAGTGAAACCCAGGATCAGGAGAAACGCCACGACGGCGGCGGACAGGTGCTTCTGCCTCCGCTCCAGGACGGCATAGGCCACGTGCCCCCCATCGAGCTGCCCCACCGGGAGCAGGTTCAGGCACGTTACCAGCAAGCCGATCCAGCCGGAAAAGGCCACGGGGTGGAGGATCAGGTTCAGATCGTCCGGCGTCGAGCCGTGAACCAGCCAGGTCAGCAGGCTGAAGAGGAGGGAGCTTCCCAGGGCGATGCCCTGGCCCTCCGGGGCGGCGGAGGTCGCTTCGGAGAGATACAGGCCGACCAGGAGAATCGGCACGGAGACGATCAGCCCCGTCAGGGGGCCGGCGGCACCGACATCCAGGAGGACCCTCCTGTCCGGAATGGGCGTCTTCATCTTGATAAAGGCTCCGAAGGTGCCGATGATGGACGGCGCGGGGATGAAATAGGGCAGCGTCACGTCGATGCCGTGGCGCCGTGCCATGGCGTAATGGCCGAACTCGTGGGCACCGAGGATGAACAGCAGGGTCAGGGAAAACGGAAGGCCCCGCCACAGGGAAAGGGGGTCCTCCAGCGGATTCACGCCCTGCTGCAGGGCGCCCGCCAGGAGCGTCGTGGCGAAGGTGACGACGAAAAGCAGAATGTGCACAAGCGAAACGTGTCGCATACCGGAATAGAAAAGGGGATCGATGAACGACCCCCTCCCGTTGATACGAGTATTCGTGGATTGCTGGAAATCCTTGAAAATTTGATATTATTCCTGCTCGTCCACCCGTTCCTTCAGCTCTTTTCCCACCTTGAAGAAGGGCAATCTCTTCGGCGACACCTGGATGCTTCGGCCGGTCTTGGGATTTCGTCCGGTATAGGCCTCGTACTTCCTCACGACGAAACTGCCGAACCCGCGGATCTCGATGCGGCCGCTTTTCTTCAGCTCATCGGTAAAACCTTTAAAAATCAGGTTGATGACGTCGGTTGCCTTTTTCTCCGTCAGATTTTCCCTCTTGCTCAGTGCCTCAATAAGACCGGACTTATTCATAAAACCTCCTTCTGATGAGTGCTCAAGCCTTGCAGATTGTGGGATGAATTGAATAACTTGGGGATATGTTTTATTTTTTTGGCGACTATTATTGATTTTTCCCGGAATGTCAAGCGAATTTTGTGTCGCCGCCACACCCGCTTTCCTCGTTTTTCCGCATTCAATCGGTCCCGCCGGTCCGTCGAATCCGCGAGCGTCCGCCCGCGGTACGTCCCGCCCCTTCTCTCCGGTGTCCGGTCCCTCCCCGCAGGCCGGGGGAGGTCCGCGGGCGGGGGGCTTTCTTCACCGGCCCGGCCGGCCCGGGGGGGCTCTCCGCCCCGGCGGGCTTTCCGGCATAGGAGAGCAACTGACGGATCTCGTTCGTCTTCAGGGGTCTGGAGGTTCCCGCCTCCAGGTTTCCCAACTGGACTCCTCCGACGGCGATGCGGATCAGTCGCTGGACGGGGTAGCCCAGCTCCTCCATGGCCCTGCGGATGACGCGGTTTCTGCCCTCCGTGGCGACGATCTGGATCCAGGTGCTCTTGGGATTCTTCCCCTCCATGGCCACCGCTTCGGGGACAAACCGCCCGTCGGGAAGATCGATGCCCGCTTCCAGTTTCCTTATGGCCTTCGGTGACAGGGAGCCCCGCACCTTGACCCGGTATGTCTTCGGGACACGGTAACGGGGGTGGGCCACCCGCAGGGCGAACTGACCGTCATTGGTCATGAGCAGGAGACCTTCAGAGTCGTAATCCAGCCGCCCCACGGGAAACAGGCGCTCGAAGCGCTCTTCCAGCAGGTGCCGCACGACCGGTCGTCCCTCGGGATCCCTGAGGCTGGTCACGGTTCCCGCCGGCTTGTGGAGCATCAGGTAGACCAGGGTCTCCTCCGGCAGGATCCTCCGGCCGTCCACTCGGATGTCGTCCTTCACGGCATCCGCCCGGGATCCCGGTTCACGGCGAACCTCGCCGTTGACGGTGACGCGTCCCTCAAGGACAATCTCTTCCGCCTTCCGGCGCGAGGCGATGCCGGAACGGGCAAGAATCTTCTGGATGCGTTCTTCGGCCATGGGGTCTACTCGGCCAGCTCGCCGAATTCCCGGAGGGTCGGCAGCTCGGAGAGATCCTGGAGGTCGAAGATCTCCAGGAATCTGCGGGTGGTCCCGTACAGGATGGGTTTTCCCGGCACGTCTTTCCTTCCGACGATCCGGACCAGCTTCTTCTCCACCAGGCCCTTGAGGGTTCCACCGGCATCGACTCCGCGAACCCGGTCGATGTCGGCCTTGACGATGGGCTGCCGGTAGGCGACCACTGCCAGGGTCTCCAGGGCCGCCGGCGACAGGGAGGCGGGGCCGCGCCCCTTCATCTTCCGGATCCAGGTTCCGTATTCCGGAAGGGTCCGGAACTGGATCCCCCCCGCGACTTCCTCCAGGGTGAACCCGCCGCGCCGCTCCTGGTATTCCTGCATCAGCTCGAGGACCGCTGCCTGGACGGCCTCTCTCGGCATGTCGAGAACCTCCCGCAGCCGCTCCAGGGTGACCGGAGTCTCGGCGGCGAACAGGAGGGCCTCGATCAGGGCCTTGTCATGCTCCATCGGCTTCCTCCTCCACGGCCGGGAAAATCCGGATCGGCCCGAACGGACCGGTCTGGTAGGCCTTGATCATCCGCAGTTTCATCAGCTCCAGGATCGCCAGGAAGGTATAGACGATCCGCCGGCGGTCCCGGGCTCCCTCCAGGAGCTCCAGGAAGCTGATCTGCCCCGCCTCGCGGAGCTTCTCGAGAATCTCGTTGATCCGGTCGGTGACGGACAGCTTCTCGGAGTTGATCTGCATCAACTCCTCCCGTTCCAGGGAGGAGACGATTCGCCGGAAGGCGTCCACCAGCTCGACGATCCCGACCTCCGCGAGCTCTTCCTCCTCCACGCCCACCGGCGGCAGGTCGGGATAGGCCCCCCGCTTGAAGACGTCCCGCTCCAGCCATGGCCGGCCGTCCAGGTGGATCGCCGCCTCTTTGAAGGCCTGGTATTCCAGCAGTTGCCGCACCAGGTCCTGTCTCGGATCTTCCCCCGCCTCTTCGTCGCCGGTTCCCCCCTCCGGGGTTTCGTCCGGCAGAAGCATCCTGGACTTGATCAAAAGGAGCGTGGATGCCAGCACGAGATACTCCCCCGCCAGGTCCAGGTTCAGCGATTTCATCCATTCCAGGGTTTCCAGGTATTGCTGGGTGATCAGGGCAACGGGGATGTTGTAGATGTCGATCTCGTTCTTCTTGATGAGATACAGAAGAAGATCCAGAGGTCCCTGGAAGATGTCCAGCCGGACTTCGTAACTCATGTTGCCCGCGGGTCCATGTTCAGAGGCCGATCCGGATTGCGTCCCGAACTTCCTCCATGGTGGCGGAGGCGACGCGGAGGGCCCGGCCGTTGCCGTCCTCGATGATCTCACGCACCTGTTCGGGATGGCTGCGGTAATGCTCCTGCCGTTCGTGGACGGGGGCCATCCGCTGGGCGATCCGCTCCGCCAGGCGGTCTTTGCACTGGATGCAGCCGATCGCGGCGGCACGGCAGTCGGCGGCGACGACCTCCACCTCCTCCTCCGGCGTGTAGAGCTGGTGAAATGTGAAGACATTGCAGAGTTCCGGGCGCCCCGGGTCCTTCTTCCTCTGTCGCTGCGGATCGGTGAACATGGCCATGACCTTCTTCTTCAACGAGTCCCCCCGGTCGGACAGATAGATGGAGTTTTCGTAGGATTTGCTCATCTTTCGGCCGTCGATGCCGAGCAGCTTCGGGATCTCCGTGAGCAGGGGCTCCGGGACCGGGAAAATTTCGCGGTAGAGGAAATTAAAGCGCCGGGCGATCTCCCGCGTCAGCTCCACGTGGGGAAGCTGGTCGACGCCGACCGGTACGCCGTAGGCCTTGTACAGGATGATGTCCGCCGCCTGCAGGACCGGATAGCCCAGGAAACCGAACGTGGAAAGGTCTTTCTGGGCCAGTTCCGCCTTCATTTCCTTGTAGGTCGGATTTCGCTCGAGCCAGGCCAGCGGCGTGATCATGGAGAGAAGCACGAACAGTTCGGCGTGGAGCAGGATGGACGACTGGATGAACAGGGTGCTCCGCTGTGGATCGAGGCCGGCGCTCAGCCAGTCGATCACCATGTCCAGGGAATTGGCGCGGATTTCCTCCGTGCTGGCGTACTCACTGGTCAGGGCGTGCCAGTCGGCCACAAAATAGAAGCACTCGTAGTCTCCGTGTTCCTGGAGACGAACCCAGTTATCCAGGGCCCCGTGCAGATTTCCCAGGTGGAGTTTCCCCGTGGGGCGCATACCGCTCAGGATCCGTTTCTTTGTCACGTCAAAACCTCTGCAATTTTTAAATGGTTGCCGCCCTATAGCAGATATGCCGCGGGACTGTCAATGCGACGGCGGGAGTTCGATCCATGTCCCTCGTCCCGCGGGTCCGCCCGGAGTGCCGGAGGCTGCCGCGGGGGAATGAAAAATGAAAATCCCCGGAAGACGATTCTCCCGGGGATTCCATTCTGTGATCCTCGAACGGTGGAGCGTTATTTCACCTTGTCTCCCAGACCCTTGCCGGCCTTGAACTTCACGACCTTCTTCGCGGGAATCTTGATGGCTTTGCCGGTCTGCGGATTCCGTCCCTCGCGGGCCTTCCGCTTGATCACGGAAAACGTGCCGAAGCCGACGAGACCCAGCTTGCCGCTCTTCTTGAGTTCCTTTGCCACGGCGCCCATGAACGCATCCAGCGCCTTGCCCGCTGCCGCCTTCGTGATTCCTGCCTCACCTGCAATCGCCCCAATCAGTTCTGCTTTCGTCATACTTGTACATCCCCCTTTCTTGGTTTTTTAAGGCTGCCTTCGCGGCAGCGTCATCCCAACGAAAATGCGTTTCCCCCGGTCCGAAGCGGGCCGGAACCCCGCAGCCTCTGGCTTTGACAAGCCGGGATCAGAAAACAAAAACGTTATCAATGATCTTCATCCTGATGGATTGGGAAAGCCACCACCCATCAAGGATGGCACCGGATACCATAGAAAATCTCAAGAATCAAGAGAAATTATTGAGCCGGCATCGGGAAAATCGCATGGGGCGGGTGATAGGGGGGGTACCGGTCCGCAAATCCCTTCGATCAGGGGAACAGGGGGAGGGGGGGTACGCTGTTGTCCGTTCCTGCTACCCTGTGTCGGAGCGAATGTCTCCAGGGCTTGCCCATGGCGGAAGGGAGAAGGCATGGCTGTTGACGTTCTGTCTTGCAGGAATGGGGCGAGATTTGTGATATGGTAACGATAACAGGGGGATGTGAAATAGGTATGGATCTGCGATCTATCGTGAGAGGATGCGGAAGGGGCTCTCGGTATCATGCCGTTCCCGCGGGCGGGAACAAGCCATACCGTCGGGTATGGACCATCAGGATGCCAGAAGGCGATCCACCCGCCGGAGGGCGGCCTCCCGGCCCAGCCGGCCAAGAATCTTCTCCAGTTCCGGCCCCTTGAGAAGGCCCGTCAGGGCCGCCCGGACGGGAAGCAGGAGCTTTCGGCCCTTCTGTCCCGTCCGCTCCTGGATACGGTGAATGAGCGGCCCGTACCAGGGATCTTCGCCCGCGACTTCCCGAAGGCCCTCCCGGAGGGCGATAAGGACCTCCCGGCCTTCCGGCGTCGAGAGGAGTGATCCGGCCTCGGCCGAGAGGGGCGGGTCTTCGTCCAGAAAGACCGGAAGATAGGGGAGGGCGTCGTCGAGGGTGGCCAGGTTGTCCCTGAGAATCTCAAGAATGTCCGCCAGCGTCTTTCGGTCCGGCATGTTCTCTGGACGATAGCCCGCTTTCTCCAGCAGGGGCCGGAACTGATCCTCCAGCCGCTCCGCCCGGCACTCCCGCAGGTACTGGCTGTTGAGCCAGCGCAGTTTCGCTTCGTCGAATACGGCTCCCCCCTTTCCGGCCCTTGTCAGGTCGAAGGAAGAGATCAGCGCTTCGCGGCTCATGACCTCGCCGCCACTCCCGATGGAGCGGCCCAGCAGAGCCAGGTAATTGAAGAAGGCTTCCGGGAGATAGCCTCGTTCCCGGAACTGACGGACCGACGTGGAGCCGTGCCGCTTGCTTAGCTTGGCCCGGTCCTCTCCCAGGACGAGGCCGTGGTGGGCGAAAATCGGCGGCGGATACCCCAGGGCCTCATACAGGCAGAGCTGTGAGGCCGTGTTCGAAAGATGGTCCTCTCCACGGATGACATGGGAAATCCGCATGGCGTGATCGTCGATCACGACGGCGAACTGGTAGGCCGGGAGCCCGTTGGACCGGACAATGATGAAGTCCCCGAGATCGCCGGCGTGGAAGCGCATTGTGCCCCGGATCAGGTCCTCGAAGACGATCTCTCCGGTGGGGACACGGAACCGGTAGGTCGGATGCCTCCCGGCGTCCTCCAGCCGCCGGCGCTCCGCGTCGCTCAGGTCCCGGCATCGGCCGCCGTAGCGGGGTGGTCGGCCGCGTGCCAGCCGGGATGCCCGTTCGGCTTCCAGCTCCTCGTCGGTGCAATAGCAGGGGTAGACCCGTCCCTCCCGAAGGAGACCGTCCAGGACGGAGCGGTAGAGGGGCAGGCGCTCGCTCTGCCGGTAGGGCCCGAAGGGGCCTCCCACGCCGGGTCCCTCATCCCAGGAGAGGGAGAGCCATTCCAGGTCCTCCAGCAGGTTCCGTTCGAATTCCGCGGTGGAACGCACGGCGTCGGTGTCTTCCAGTCGTAGAACAAGGGTTCCCTGGTGTCGACGGGCAAAGAGCCAGTTGAAAAGGGCGGTCCGGGCGCCTCCGACGTGCAGGTCTCCCGTCGGAGAAGGGGCGAAACGGACGCGGGGACTTCCGGAGTTCATGGTCTTTCTCCCCCTGAGACCGTAACGACCGCCATGACGGCGATTCCCTCGCTCCTGCCGATGAATCCCATCCCCTCGTTCGTCTTGGCTTTCAGATTGACGCTTCCGGCCGGAATCTCGAGTGTCCGGGCGATGTTGGCCGCCATCTGCGGTAGAAACGGGGCCAGCTTTGGACGCTCCAGGATGACCGTGGCGTCCACGTGGTGGACGCGGTACCCCGTATCACGGGCTTTTTCGGCGACGGCATCGAGAAGACGGAGGCTGGCGATGTCCCGGTAGGCCGGATCCGTGTCGGGGAAGAGCCTTCCGATATCTCCACCCCCGATCGCCCCGAGGAGTGCGTCGCAGATGGCATGAAGCAGGGCATCCGCGTCGGAATGCCCCAGGAGCCCCTTCTCGAAGGGAATCTCGACCCCGCCCAGGACGAGGCGCCTTCCCTCGACCAGGCGGTGGCTGTCGTATCCGCAGCCGACCTTCATGACCTTCCGCTCCTCCTCCGGACAGGCGCCGGGATGTGCTCCGCCAGGGCCAGGTCTTCCCGGGTCGTGATCTTGATGTTCCGGGAATCGCCGGGAATGATGACGACGGGGTAGCCGGCTCGCTCCACCAGGGAGGCGTCGTCTGTACCATAGTAGTTCTCGTCGCAGGCTCTCCGGTAAGCCTCCTTCAGCATGGCCACAGGAAATGCCTGGGGCGTCTGGATGAGCCAGAGCTCCTGTCGGTCCAGGGTTTCCAGCACGATCCCGTCCGGGTCTGCCCGCTTTACCGTGTCGCTGGCGAGAACGCCTGCGACGGCGGCTCTTCCCCGGCGGGCTTCCTCGACGACCCGGCGGATGAGCCCGAATGACGGGAACGGTCGGACGCCGTCATGAACAACGACGACCCGGCAGTCATCCCCGACGGAGCCGAGGCCGTTGCGGACCGAATCCTGCCGCTCCCTGCCTCCCGGTATCACTGCCGTAACCTTTTTGAAATCGAAGGCATCCACGATATTGCGGCGGACCCGGGGCACGTCCGTTTCGGGGACCACCAGGATGATTTCATCGATGAGCCGGGAATCCTCAAAGGCCTGGAGCGTATGGGCGAGGATGGGCCGCCCCCGGAGGCGGATATATTGCTTGGCCTGCCCGGCAGCCATCCGGCGCCCGGCACCCCCGGCGGGGATGATGGCGATGGTTTTCTGCGGCGGTGCGATCCCGCCTTTCAGGTGTCTTCCGGGAGCCACGGACCTCCCTTCCAGGTGCTGCTGCGGGCCGCATCCCGGGGCATCCGGGGGCCCGGCTTCACGACGAAGAAAAGCCCGGGGAAGTTCCCCGGGCCGGTTCTACGTCCGGTTGGATGACGGATAGGGTTTCTTGTCCGGAGCCGGGGCCTTCAACTCCGAGAAGATCATGCGTCCCGCGGTTGTCTGCAGAACACTCGTGACCACCGCGTCCACCGTGGATCCGATGTGCCTCTGGCCGTTGTCCACGATGATCATGGTCCCGTCGTCGAGGTATCCGACGCCCTGGCCCTGTTCCTTGCCTTCCTTGATCACCTTGACGGTCATCATCTCGCCGGGCAGGACCACCGGCTTGAGGGCATTGGCCAGTTCGTTGACGTTCAGGATCTTGATGCCCTGGAGCTCGGCCACCTTGTTCAGGTTGAAGTCGTTGGTGATGATCTTGCCGTCCGACTTTTTCGCCAGGGCGACCAGCTTGGCGTCAACGCTCTTGATCTTGGGAAAATCCTGGTCCACCACGTCGATGGTGATGCCGCCGGTACGCTGCATCCGGTTGAGGATATCCAGCCCCCGGCGTCCCCGGGAGCGCTTCAGCGAGTCGGATGAATCGGCGATGTACTGCAGCTCGTCGAGAACAAAGCGCGGTACGACCAGCCGTCCTTCCAGGAAACCCGTTTCGGCGATGTCGGCGATCCGGCCGTCGATGATGACGCTCGTGTCCAGGATCCGGTAGTCAGCAGGCTCCTTCGCAGCACCACCTGCCATGAAGGAAAATTCTTCGACCTTCTTGGAGCCAAGGACAAGGCCCAGATATCCCAACGTTCCGGTCAGAATCACATAGACCCAGGGGAGTATCTGCTGATTTTCCTGGATTTTCCCCACGAAATTCAGTCCATAGGCGAGGATGACCGCGATCAGCAAACCAATGACCATACCGATCACGCCGCCCATGATGACCTTCAGGGATACTTTCCGGATGTCCTGTTCGATCTTGATTACAAAGAGGGCCGTGAATAATCCTGCTATGACTCCCAAGAATGATTGCCATAATCCGTCGAATGACAGATAAGCAATGAAATATCCGCTTACAGAACACGCCAGTATCAAAAACAGCCTTGTGATCAATGCGTTCACCTCCTTTCCGGCTGGTTTTTACACCCCGGAACACTCCTCCTCCCCGGGAATGATCGTGAGGATAAGGAGGAACCGGTTTTGCACCGGCCTCAGGGCATCGGTGCGGTTTCCCCGCTGTAAACGGGGGTATGATCGTCTTCAGGATAACGGCCGGGACGGAGGCCGGAAGGTCAGACCAGACCCCGGTCCGCTGTGCGGAAATGGCAGTGACGCCTGAATGCAAAGCAGTCTCAGGCAGCCTTGTGGATGGTCTGCTCATCTCGATGCGGTTCATGGCTACTGAAGGGTAAAGTACCGTTGAAGATCCTGTTCCACTTTCGTTTCTTCCGCTTTGGTGGCCACCGAGATCTCCTTGACCAGGAGATTCTTCGCAGTGTCCATCATCTTCCGCTCGCCGAAGGAGAGATTCTTGTCCGTTTTGAGAATGAGGAGGTCCCGCAGTACGCGGGCGATCTCGAAGACGGAGCCGGTCTTGATCTTTTCGAGGTATTCCCTGTACCGCTTGTTCCACGTCTGCTTGTCGATGGAGACGTCCTTGTTGCGAAGGATGGCGTAGATCTTCGGAATGTCCGCCGCCGGGACCACTTCCCGGAGACCGACAGACTTGGCGCTGTGGAGCGGAATCATGATCTTCATGCCATTTCCCATGATTTTCATGACGTAGAAGAGCTGCCTGCTACCCATGACCTCACGATTTTCAATGGCTTCGATCACTCCGACCCCCTGGGCCGGGTACACGGCGATGTCTCCAACCTTGAACATGCTGCTTTACCTGTCACCTTCTTTTTGGAACGTTTACTTTATCAATTCAATGCCCAAAAGTCAATAAAAAGACTACAAGATAGGCCGTCTCGGGCCTGTCCGGGACCCCGTGGAGCCGGGACTTTGCGTGATTTCCGCTTGACAAGGAATGTGCCCTTGTATGAGGGTCTCTAATTCATTTTGAATCCTCGGGGGCCGCCATGCATGCGGCTCCGGCGGGCATCGGGGCGGGACGCTCCGGGGTGATCTTCCAGGGGGCAGCGATGAAGAAAAGAGCCTGTCTTGTCTGTATGTTGCTGGCCGTCCTACTCCTTCCAGCCGGTTCCTTCCCGGTTTTCGCCGACGATTACAGCCTCGACGAGGCCTTCCGCACAGCCCTTCGCAACTCTGAGAAGATCCGGTTGTCCGAGGAAAATGTCGTCATTGCCGAAACGACGCGGCAGAAGGCCTGGGCGGTCCTGATCCCAAAACTCACGGCCTACGGCGGACAGACCTGGTATTCGGGAAGGAAGACCACCTCCTCCGGGGCGCTGGCGCAACCGGACGAGGCAAATACCTGGGGTGTCCGGGCGGACCAGGCCTTTTCCCTGAGCGGCCGGGAGTTCATGGCCCTGAGCATCTCCGGGGACAACATCGACAAGAGCCGGAAAGATCTGGA
The DNA here is from genome assembly GCA_035363115.1 of Syntrophales bacterium. Classification (NCBI taxonomy): domain Bacteria; kingdom Pseudomonadati; phylum Thermodesulfobacteriota; class Syntrophia; order Syntrophales; species Syntrophales bacterium. Next base: position 104,788 of record DAOSEM010000008.1, read on the forward strand.
CGCCGCGCGGGACGAAATGCTGCTCCAGACGGCCTATGCCTATTTCGACGTCCTGAAGGCCGGGAAAACGCTGGAAATCGCCGATGCCAATCTGGAGAGACTGGCGAAATACCGCCACCTGGCGGAGAGGCGGCTCCGTCTGGGAGAGGTGACCAAGACGGCGCTGCTCCGGGCGGAGGGAGAATTGTCGGGCGCCCGGGCCGACCGGATCCGGGCGGAAAGCGGCCTGAACCTGACGAAGGCCGTCCTGGCCAGAGTCCTGGGAGTCAAGGGGCCCGTCGGAGTGAAGGAAAGCACCGGTGAAGCAGGGGATATCCCGCCGGTGGACGAACTGCTCCGGAAGGCTCTCGACGGGCGGCCCGAGCTCCGGGCGCTGGAGATCCAGAAAGCCGCGGCGGACAAGCAGGTCTGGTATGCCCGGGGAGGCTACTGGCCGTCGGTGGCCGTAAGCGGCGTCTACCAGAAAAACTACCAGGACCCTGCAACGGCCTCCTTCCTCAACGAAAACGCCTATGCCACCGTTTCGCTCACCTTCCCGTTTTTCGAAGGGGGACTGCGGGTGGCGGAGGTCAAGGAGGCAATGGCCAGGAGCCGTCAGGCGGACCTGGCCATCGAGGATTTCAAGAAGACTCTCGGGGTCGAGGTGGAAGGTGCCCGGCTGGACTTGGTGACCCAGCAGGGAGTCCTCAAGTTCCAGCAGGATCAGGCGGCCTTCGCACGGGACAACTTCCAGGCGGTCTCGCGGCAATTCGAATTCGGTCTGGCCTCCAGCCTCGACGTCATCGACGCGAATACGCTGCTCGTGACGGCGGAGCAGAAGCTGGCCGAGGCGTCCATCAATTACCAGGTTTCCTGGCTCCGCATGAAACGGGTCACCGGGGAGCTTCTCCCGTCGGTGCTCGCGAAGCAATGAGGGAATGATGATCCGATTCCAGAGACCAACCGGCGTATCGAGGCGGGATGAGATGAACGGGATGAAGACATGCGGACCCGGAATGCGAATGCCCTTCTGTTTGCACGGTGGCCGGCCGGGCGTGATCCTGCTGGCGGTCCTGGTGCTGGCAGCGTTTTCCGTGGCGGGCTGCCAGAAGAAGGAGACGAAAACGGTCGAAAAAGTCATCAATGTCCGAACCGCGACCGTGGAGAAAAAGTCTCTCCGTCCCTTCGTGGAAGCGGTGGGGAACCTGAAGCCGTTTCAGGAGGTGGTCATCAGCCCCGAAGTGGACGGCATCGTCCGGAAGCTGTTCGTGGAGGAGGGGTCCTCCGTGGCGAAGGGTATGGTCCTGGCGGAGATCAACGAAACCGATTATCGCCTGGACCTGGAGCGGGCGGAGGCGGCCCTGAAGCAGGCGGAAGCCACGCTGGCGAACGTGAAGGTCGAATACACCCGGAAGGAGGCCCTCTACAAAGAACAGCTCGTCACGCAGCAGCAGTTCGACGACGTCACCACCCGGGTCACCCTTGCGACGGGTGATGTCGATCGGGCCCAGGCAGCCCTGTCCCTGGCCCGGCAGCGCTACAGCCGCAGCCGGGTGAGGGCCCCCATGGCCGGTGCGGTCCGGGAGAAGCGGGTGACCGCCGGAGACTTCGTCCGCACCGGGACGCCCATGCTGTGGATCGTCCAGTCCAACCCGATCAAGCTGTCCTTTTCAGTCCCGGAAAAGGACGTCAGCAGCCTCAAGCTCGGCCAGGAGGTGGATTTCCGTGTTGATTCCTTCCCCGGCAAGACCTTCACGGGCCGGCTGATGAGCATCTACCCGAGCCTCGACGAGAAGACCCGGACCCTCCAGGCGGAGGCCCAGATCCCGAATCCCCAAGGGCTTCTCAAACCGGGGTTCTTCGCCCGGGTAACGATTTACACGGGACCGCCCAGGGACATCGTCATCATCCCGATCACGGCCATTCTCTATGAAAACACCCTGAAGAAGGTCTTCCTCGTGGAGGGCGACCGGGCCCGGGAAGTGAAGATCCAGATCGGTGCGAAGTACGGCGAGTCCATGGCGGTTCTGGAAGGTCTCCAGGGGGGCGAGCATCTGGTCACCGTGGGTCAGAACACCCTGGCGGACGGAGTGAAGGTGAATGTGGCTCGCTAATACATCCATCAAGCGTCCCGTCTTCGCCACCATGTTCATCATGGCCCTGGTGCTCCTGGGGCTGGTCTCCTATGTTGAAATCGGCGTGGACCTGTTTCCGAAGGTCGAATTTCCCATCGTCAGCGTGACGACCGTCCTCAAGGGCGCGAGTCCCGAGGTCATGGATGTCGACGTGACGGACAAGATCGAGGAGTCGGTCAACACCATCGAGGGCGTCAAGACCATCACGTCCGCGAGCCGCGAGGGCGTGTCCAGCGTAACCATCGAGTTTGTCCTGGAGCGCGACATCGACCTGGCCGTTCAGGACGTTCGCGAGAAGGTCTCGATGATCCGCTCCAAGCTGCCCTCGGATATCGACGAACCGATCATCCGGAAGGTGGATCCCGACGCGAACCCCGTCCTGTGGGTCAACCTCTCCGGGCAGAAGAGCATCCGCGAGCTCTCCACCTACCTGGACGAGGTCCTGAAAGACCAGATCCAGCGCATCCCCGGCGTAGGTGCCCTGCGGATCGGGGGGCTCCAGTTGCGAGAGGTGCGGATCTGGCTGGATGCCGACAAGCTCCGGGCTTACCAGGTGGCCCCCGGCGACGTGGCCGCCGCCCTGAAGCGCGAGAACATGGAGCTTCCCGGCGGGCGGATCGAGACCGCAACCAAGGAATACGCCGTCAAGATCAAGGGAGAATTCCCGCGGATCGCCGATTTCGGCGACCTGATCGTCGCCTACTCCAAGGGGGCGCCTGTCCGGATCCGGGACATCGGCCGGGTGGAGGATGGCCAGCAGGAGAAGCGGTCCATCGTCCGGTTCAACGGGGTCCCCGCCGTCGGCATGGGAATCCAGAAGCAGTCGGGAACCAACACGGTGGAGGTCATCGACCGGATCAAGAAGGAAGTCGCCGTCATCAACAAGAACCTGCCGCCGGGACTTCAGCTCAACTACGCCTTCGACCAGTCCACCTTCATCAAGCGTTCCATCAACGAAGTCCAGGGGCACCTGATTCTCGGCGGGATTCTCGCGATTCTCGCAGTTTTCCTGTTTCTCCGGAACGTCCGGACGACCCTGATCAGCGCCGTGGCCCTCCCGGTCTCGGTCATCGCCACATTCGCCCTGCTCAGGGCCTTCGACTTCACCTTCAACAACATGACGATGCTTGCCCTGACGCTCTCCGTGGGTCTTCTGATCGACGATGCCATCATCGTCATCGAGAACATCTACCGCCATGTGGAGGAGGGCATGCCGCCCCGGGAGGCAGCCGCTTTCGCCACGTCGGAGATCGGCCTGGCCGTCATGGCGACGACCCTGGCCATCATCGTCATCTTCCTGCCGGTGGCCTTCATGAAGGGCATCATCGGCCGGTTTTTCCTCCAGTTCGCCCTGACCGTCGTCTTCTCCGTCTCGGTCTCCCTCATCGTCTCCTTCACGATGACCCCCATGCTGGCGTCACTATACCTGAAGCAGCTTCATCGGTCCCGGGACCGGCAGGAGCAGCCGGCGTCGGGGCGGTTCGCTGGATGGAAAACGAAACTGGCATGGTTTCGGAGGGCCGGGGACATCCTGGAAACCGGCTACAAGAAGACGGAAACGTGGTATCGATCGCTTCTGGAGATGGCGATCAACCACCGGGGACTGGTGCTGCTGCTGGCCCTCGGCCTGTTCGTCTTCAGCCTGTTCATCACCCGCTTCATCGGAAAGGAATTCGTCCCTCCCGAGGATCAGGGCCAGTTCCTGGTGCGATTGGAAGCTCCCTTCGACTACTCGGTCGACCGTGCGGATGAAATGTTCCGGAATGCCGAGGACATGGTCCGCAAGCTGCCGGAGGTCCGGTCCCTCTTCTACATTCAGGGTATGGGCGCGGGAGGCGTCGGGGAGGTGAACAAGGCCGTCGCCTTCGTGACCCTGTATCCCAAGGCCGATCGAAAGAGGAGCCAGGAAGAGATCAAGGCGGAGATCCGCCGGAACATGCGGACAATCCCGGGCCTCAAGGGCACCGCCGAGGACGTGTCCCTCATCGGCGGCGGCATCCGCAACGTGCCGATCCTGTACGCCATCCGCGGGACCAGCCTTGCGGACCTGCAGACCTATACCCGTCAGATCACGTCCGAGTTCTCCAAGCTGCCGGGCATCGTGGACGTGGATACGTCCATCGAGGCGGGGAAGCCTGAGGTGAAGGTCTTCATCGACCGGGACAAGGCGGCGGACCTGGGCGTATCCGTGAGCTCCATCGCCGAGGCCGTCAACATCCTGGTCAGCGGCGAGGTGGACATCACGAAATACAAGGACGAGGAGAGGGGACGGCGTTTCGATGTCCGTGTCCGCCTCAACTCGGAGGACCGGTCGAATCCCTCCGATCTGGGAAACATCTATGTACGGGGACGGGACGGCCGGCTCGTGGAACTGGCCAGCGTGGCCAGCTTCCAGGAGGGGGGAGGGCCCAGCACCATCCAGCGCGTCGACCGGCAGCGGGCGACCATTGTCTATGCCGGCCTCGAAAAAAAGCCCCTGGCCGAGGCCATGGTGGAGCTGAATGCCATTTCGAGCAAGGTCCTGCCGTCCGACTACTCCGCGAAATACAAGGGACCGGCGGAGACCATGGGGGAATCGTTCCGCTACCTGATCTTCGCGCTGATCCTCGGGATCATCATGGCCTACATGATCCTGGCGGCCCAGTTCGAGAGTTTCATCCACCCCTTCACGGTGCTCCTGTCCATGCCGCTGTCCTTCATCGGGGCCTTCGGCGCCCTCCTCCTGACGGGGAACACCATCAGCATCTATAGCCTGATCGGGATCATCCTCCTCATGGGACTGGTGAAAAAGAACGCCATTCTGCTGGTGGACTACACGAACACCCTGCGGGAGCGCGGCATGTCCAGGAGGGAGGCGATCCTCCAGGCCGGGCCCGTGCGGCTCCGGCCTATCCTCATGACCACCTTCGCCATGGTCTTCGGCATGATCCCGGTGGCCCTCGGGGTCGGGGAAGGCGCGGAAACCCGTGCACCCATGGGCATCACCGTCATCGGCGGGCTCCTGACGTCGCTTTTCCTGACGCTGGTGGTGGTTCCCGCCGCTTATGACCTGTTTGACGACTGGACCCGGAAAATCCGGGAGCGCCGGCAGATCCGTCCGGAAAAAGGGGAGGCTCCGTCATGAAGATGTTTTTGATCGTCTATTCACGGGAAGCCGATGAGTATGTCGTCGCTCGCTTCAAGAAGGCGGGCATCCGGGCTTATACGAAGATGGAGGCGGTACACGGCGAAGGGCCCGATTCGGAGCCCAAGCTGGGGACCCACGTCTGGCCCGGGGGGAACAATGTTCTGATCCTGGCCGTTCCGGACGAGCAGATCCACGTCGTTACCTGCATTGCCCATCAGCTGAAGGAGGAGCGTCCCAGGGCCGGCGTGCGGTGTTTCGTTCTTCCCCTGGAGGAGTGCATCTGAAAAGAAAACCCCCGACGCGGTGAATCGCGACGGGGGGGTCTCACCGGTACGGTTCCACAGGGATTACGGGACTTGATTGTTGACGATGCACCGGACGGCGTCCCGGTGCAGGTCGGATGCGAAATCCGCCTGGCCCCTCCGGGCCGTCATTTCGGCAACGGCTTTCACAAGCGCCTTTTTTCCCTTACCTTTACCTTCTTTTCCCTGGCCGGATGTTTTCCGGCGGGCCGACGATCCTTCGTTCCATTCCGTTTTTTTCATAGAGGGCCTCTCCTTGCGCTCGACGGGCTGTCGGCGCATAGCAACCCCCCTCCTGTTGCGATCCAGGAGAAGGAACCATCAGGCCGGGCCGCATCCTCACCGCCGCGGAGCGGCTGGAAGGCGTCCCGGGTCCGTTCCGGGAGACCGTTTCCTGCGGGGTGGGTCTCCCGTGGCCCGATAAATATGATCATCCGGGAAAGGCGATGGTTCGCTTCTTCCCGGCTGCAGACTGCAGGTGGACTTCACGTACAGGTTCGTCCGGATGGATGCAATCAGGTGGGGTCCGAAGATGGCATCGGATATGCGAAAACAAAAAAACAGGACAAAAAACCACCATTGGATCAGCCTTTGTCCGATCTCTGTTGGCCTTCCGTGCTGTCTTACGCTGAAATTCCTTCTATTCTGCCTTTTCTGTTTCCTTTTCCGCCGGATCACCGGCGGTACGGTCCGCAACGAGCGGGGTGTCGCCACCCCGCCCGCATGGAAAGAGAGGAAGGGAATTCGTGCATGTTCGTTCGATACGGCCTCTCTTTCCTGACCGCCGGGCGGATGCCCGGGTGCGTTCCGTTACGGAGTCCAGCGGATGGGTGTGGCCATCGGGTCCACCCAGTCCTTTGTGATCTCCTTCCAGCCTTTCACTTTCCTCTCTTTCGTCTTCTTCATGGCTCTTTCCTCCCGTCTCTCTTTCCAAGATGGTTTATTGTACCGGTCCCGGGTTTCAGGCCCATCCGCCCGTCGGACGACCCAGCCTTCCCTTGCCGGTGGTTTTTTCGACGTGCCCGGTCATCTTCCCGAGCAGGTCTTTCTGCGGGTTGAACTCGATCCGTTCGGGGAGAATCATTGTCATGGCTCGTTTCCTTTCCTCTTTTTTTTCGATGCCAGGATAAGCGAACGGCCTCAAGACAACAATCGGGAGGTATCCGATTTATCTTACGGAGCAGGGAGGGATGTCCGTGAGGATGACCGGTGCGGGATGCATCGGAGATGCCGTGTGAGAGGCGCGGGGAAAGTTCGAAGAGGCCGCATCGGCCTTTGTCCGATGGGCCGTCCCTTCCCGGTCAGCCGGCGGTTTTCAGGATGTCCTTGAGGAACTGACCCGTGAAGGAGTGGGCGACCCGGGCGACATCCTCGGGGCTTCCGGCGGCGATGATTTCCCCGCCGCCGGGCCCGCCTTCAGGACCGAGATCGATGATGTGGTCGGCGGACTTGACGACGTCCAGGTTGTGCTCGATCACGACGACCGTGTTTCCCATGTCCACGAGGCGCATCAGCACATCCAGAAGTTTCTGGATGTCGGCGAAATGAAGCCCGATGGTGGGTTCGTCGAGGATGTACAGGGTGTTGCTTTCCGGCCGCTTGCCCAGCTCGCGGGAGAGCTTGATCCGCTGTGCCTCGCCGCCGGACAGGGTGGTGGCCGACTGCCCCAGGCGGATGTAGCCCAGCCCCACGTCCATCAGGAGCTGGAGCTTCGAGCGGATGGCCGGGATGTTTGTGAAAAAGTCGATGGCCTGATTCACCGTCATGTCCAGCACGTCGGCGATGCTCTGATCCTTGTAGCGGATGTCCAGGGTGTCGGCATTGAACCGCCGTCCGCGGCAGGTCTCGCAGGTGACGTAGACGTCGGGGAGGAAGTGCATCTCGATCTTGATCAGCCCGTTTCCCTCGCAGGCCTCGCAGCGCCCTCCCCGGACGTTGAAGCTGAAACGGCCCGGCTTGTAACCCCGCACACGCGATTCCGGCAGCCCCGTGAAGAGATCCCGAATCGGGTTGAAGACACCGGTGTAGGTGGCGGGGTTGGACCGGGGGGTGCGTCCGATGGGCTGCTGGTTGATCAGGATGACCCGCTCGATCCCGCCCAGGTCCACGATGCGCCGCACCTTGACGGCCGAGCCCTGGTGCCGGTAAAGCCGCCGGGACAGGGTCTTGTGGAGGGTCTCGATGACCATGGTGCTTTTGCCGGAGCCGGAGACCCCGGTGACGGCGGTGAAGACGCCCACGGGAATGCGGACGTCGATGTTCTTCAGGTTGTTTTCCCAGGCCCCCTCCAAAACGATCCACCTCCCCCGGACAGGCCTCCGCTTCCGGGGAATGGGGATCGACAGCGCTCCGGAAAGATAGCGGCCCGTGAGGGAGTCCTCCGAACGGAGGATCTCCCCGGGTGTTCCCTGGAAGACGATGCTGCCTCCCTCGCGGCCGGCACCGGGCCCCATGTCGATGATCTGGTCCGACGACAGCATCATGTCGGCGTCGTGCTCCACCACCAGGACGGTGTTGCCCATGTCCCGCAGTCGCTTCAGGGTGGCGATGAGGCGGAGGTTGTCCCGCTGGTGCAGTCCCACCGTCGGCTCGTCGAGAACGTAGAGAACCCCCATCAGGCCCGACCCGATCTGGGTGGCCAGGCGGATCCTCTGGTTTTCCCCTCCGGACAGCGTTCCGGAGGAGCGGGCCAGGTTGAGGTAGTCCATGCCCACGTCCAGGAGAAACCGGAGCCGCTCCCGGATCTCCTTGAGGACCCGCTCGGAGATGACCGCATCCTGGTGAGAAAGCGGGAGAGTGCGGAAGAAGTCGAAGCAGTCCCGGATGGAGAGGCGGCACACCTGGTCGATGTTCATTCCCCCCACCCGGACGGCCAGGCTCTCCGGCTTCAGCCTCGTTCCGCCGCAGGTCGGGCAGTCGCGGAGGCTGATGTAGCGCGCCAGGTCCATCCGCACGTGGTTGGAGGCGGTTTCACGATACCGCCGGTCCAGCTGGTTCAGGATTCCCTCGAAGGGCTTGTTGTAGAAGAAGCGCTGTCCTCCCCGGTCCATCCAGAACCGGATCTTTTCCCGGCCCGATCCCCGGAGGATCGCCTCCCGCACCTTTACGGGCAACTCGACGAAGGGCGTGTTGATGTCGAAGCCGTAGTGCTGGGACAGGGCGTCCAGCGTCGTATGGAAAGAAAGGGAGTGTCGTCCTGCCCAGGGGGCGACGGCCCCCTCCCGGAGGGAAAGCTCCGGATCGGGAATCACCAGCTCCTCGTCGAAATACATCCGGGTTCCCAGGCCGGTGCAGTCGGGGCAGGCGCCGTAGGGGCTGTTGAAGGAGAACAGGCGCGGCTGGAGATCGGGGATGCCGATGTTGCATTCCGGGCAGGCGTACTTCTCGCTGAAGAGGATCTCCTCCTCTCCGGCGGGGGCGATCCGGACCAGGCCGTCGGACAGGCGGGAGGCGATTTCCAGCGAGTCCCGGAGCCGCTTTCGCACTCCCTCGCGGAGCACAAGACGGTCCACCACGACGTCGATGTCGTGGCGGCGGTTTTTGTCCAGGGGAATCGCATCCGTCAGATCATGCATCCCGCCGTCCACCCGGACACGGACGAAGCCGTCCTTCTGGAGCTTTCGGAACTCCTTCTGGAATTCCCCTTTCCGTCCCCGGACCAGGGGAGCCAGGACCGTGAGGCGGGTCCCCTCCGGCCGGTCCAAGACGGCTTCCATCATCCGGTCGATGGTCTGGGAGCGGATCTCCCGGCCGCAGGAGGGACAGTGGGGAGTGCCGATGCGGGAGAAGAGAAGGCGCAGGTAGTCGTAGATCTCCGTGACCGTGCCCACCGTGGAGCGCGGATTCTGGGTGGCGGCGCGCTGCTCGATGGCGATGGCCGGCGAGAGCCCCTCGATGGACTCCACGTCCGGCTTGTCCATCTGTCCGATGAACTGGCGGGCGTAGGCCGACAGGGACTCCACGTAGCGCCGCTGGCCCTCCGCGTAGATCGTGTCGAAGGCGAGGGAGGATTTCCCCGAGCCGCTCACCCCCGTGACGACGACCAGCCTGTCCCGGGGGATGTCCAGGCTGATGTGCCGGAGATTGTGCTGGGAAGCTCCCTTGATCCGAATGACCTGCATGGACCTACTTGATCTCGATGAGGGCGCTCTTCCGGAGTTCCGTGATCCATTCCTCGAACTTCCGGTTCATCTTCTCCTCTTCGATCTTGGCCTTGATTTCGTTTCGGACGTCGGCGAGGCCTTTCGTTCCGGCCCCCCGTTTGTCGACTGCCTTGATGATATAAAATCCCGTGGAGGCCTCGATGACATTGCTGACTTCGTTGATGTTCAGGCGGAACGCCTCCCGGTCCACTTCGGCGACCAGGGATCCCCTCTCCACGAAGCCGATGTCTCCTCCCTGCTCGGGAGCCGGTCCCTTGGAGAAATGATACGCCATCTTTTCGAACGATTCGCCCTGCCGGATGCGGTCCAGGATCTTCCGGGCCTCGTCGCGGAGACGTTCCCGGCTTTCCGTTCCAGCGCCCCCGGGAAGCGGGAGGAGGATCATGTGGAGATGGACCGCTTCCGTGCCCTCATAGGCTTCCCGGTGGGCCCGGTAGTATTCCCCGATCTCCTCGTCGCTGACGGCGATCTTGCTGCCGATCTCCCGCCGGATGAGGCGCTGCCGGGTCATGTTTTCGCGGATGTCCTCCTTGTACTGCTCCAGCGTCGCCCCCTCCCTGGCGAGGTTCTTGCGCAGGTCTTCAAGGGTCATCTTCTGACGGGCGGTCATGTCGCGAATGGCCGCGTTGATCTCCTCCTCCTTGACGGTCAGGCCTGCTTTTTTCGACTCCAGCTCGATGAGCTTGCTGTTGATGAGCCGGTTGAGGGTCGCCTCCCGGGCCTCCGCCAGGATCTGGTCCTTGTTCGGGCCCTGGTAGCCTTTCTCGATCCGTTCCTTGATGGTCTCATAGGCGTTGTTCCATTCGGAAAGGGTGATCACCTCGCCGTTCACGACGGCGGCGACGCGGTCGACGATCTCCGCGGATGGAGCACAGGGAATCCAAACCATCCCCGCCAGGACCAGAGTGATCAGTATCTTGATTTTCTTCACGGTTTCCTCCGTTCGGATGGAGTTTTCCGGAGGGGAGTCGGCTCCGGATTCGGGGTTGCGGGGCGACTTTCGGGGACCTGTATTTTTTTGAGGACATCCGTCCGGATTTCAATCCGGGCGGATTTTTGAAGCCCTTCCATCCAGGAACCGTATGCCGTTTCCGCCTTGGCTTTCCGGAGGTCCTCGATCACCTGCTCCCGGGCAGCGGGATAATCGGGCGGTTTCCCTTCCTCGCGCTGGAGGACCTTCACGATATGGTAGCCGTATGGGGTCCGGATGGGAGGACTGATTTCTCCCACCGGGATGGTGAAGACAACCCGGTCGATGGCATCCGGGAGGGTGCCGCGGGAGAGAAATCCCAAGTCTCCTCCCCGGGTTGCCTCGGGTCCGACCGATTCTTCCCGGGCGACCTTACCAAAATCCTCCCCCTTCTTCAATCGATTCCGGACCGCCTGGATCTTCCGGGGTTCCCGGATGACGATCTGGAGCACCCGCACGCGGGCTTCATGCCGGTAAGCGTCGCGATGCTTCCGGAAATATGCCTCCGCCTCTCCGGGAGCGACCGTGATGGCCTGGTAGAGGTCCTGCCGGACCAGTTTGTGGACCAGGAGCTGCCGGCGCAGGGATTCGCGCCAGGCCGGGGATAGCGGGGCACCGGGGCGTCCGCCGTCGGCGAGGGAGGCCGCCTCCCGGTCCAGCTCTTCATCCGTGACGGACAGCGAGAGCGCGCGGGCCCGCTGGAGCAGAATCCTTTCCTGGATCATCTCCTGGAGGACTTCTTCCTTCACCGCCTGGCGGCTGCCCATGGCGGAGGCCGGCCCGCCCCAGCGCGCCGCTTCGGAGGCCAGGCGATCCGCGAACTCCGCGGCGGTAACGGCCTCGCCGTTCACGAGGGCCACGGCGGCGGGTTTCGGGGATTCCCCGCAGGAAGCCAGGCAGGCCGCGAGGAAGAAACAGGCAAGGAGGCAAAACGGCAGGCTTCGCAAGGGCAGGGCGGCAGGGCCCGGGCGGTGCGACAAGGCCTGGCTCGGGACATGGCTGCGCATGGGATCAGGACCCCCTTTCAGGCCTTCAGGGCCCGCAGGATCTCGCGGGTTCCCTCGATGATGCCGCCGCCTTTCCGATCCGGCAGGGGTACGGACAGCCTGCCGTCCGGAGACAGGGCGATGCCCCGGTAAGGGCCGCGTGACAGGGCCAGGATCCTTTTCGGATCGACGGGCGTCCCGGCGGTCAAAAACAGGGATGCCTGCTTCCCGTCATAGGTGAATTTCCGGATTTTCAGCTCCTTCAACCGGTTGCGGATCCGGATCGCCTCGAAGAGGGCGTCCGCCTCCTCCGGGAGCGGGCCGCAGCAGTCTTCCAGCCCCTCGCGGATCTCCCGCAGCTCCTCGTCCGAGGCGGCCAGGGAGATCCGCTTGTAGGTGACAAGCCGCTGGTGCTCGTCGCCGATATACTCGGCAGGGAGGTACGCGGCGATGCCCAGGCTGATCTCGGGCCGGATCTCCTCCTCCGGCAGTTCCTGTCCCTTCAACTCCCGGATGGCCCGCTCCATGAGTTCGGTATACAGCTCGTAACCGACGGCCGATACGTGTCCCGACTGGGAGGCGCCCAGGAGGTTTCCGGTCCCGCGGATCTCCAGGTCGCTGGTGGCGATCCGGAATCCGCTGCCGGGCTCGGAGAAATCGAGGATCACCTGGAGGCGCTTGACGGCGTCGCGGGTGAGCATGGCGCCCCTGGGGACCATCAGGTAGGCGAAGGCTTCCTCCCGGCCGCGGCCCACCCGGCCCCGGATCTGGTAGAGCTGGGCCAGGCCGAACCGGTCCGCCCGGTTAACGATGATCGTGTTGGCCGTGGGGATGTCGACACCGGAGCCGATGATGGTCGTGCAGACCAGGACGTCCGTCTCCCGATGTAGGAACCGCACCATGGCGTCTTCGATTTCCCGGGGCTTCATCCGGCCGTGGATGATCGCGACCCGGGCCTCCGGCACGAGCTGTTCCACCAGCCTCGCCATGGTGTGAATGGAGCGGACCCGGTCGTGGAGGAAGAAGACCTGGCCGCCCCGACCGAGCTCCTGCCGGATCGCGTCCCGGATGATCTCCTCGTCGAACTCCAGGACCCGGGTCTTGACGGGGACACGGTCCTCCGGCGGCGTGTGGATGACCGAGAGGTCGCGAATGCCCACGAGCGAGAGGTGCAGGGTGCGGGGAATCGGCGTGGCCGTGAGGGTGAGGACGTCCACCAGCGTCCGGAGCTTTTTGAGGCGCTCCTTGTGGACGACGCCGAAGCGCTGCTCCTCGTCGATGACGACAAGGCCCAGGTCCCGGAAGGCGACGTCCTTCTGCAGCAGCCGGTGGGTGCCGATGACGATGTCCACGGAGCCCTTCCGGATCTCTTCCGCGATCTTTTTCTGCTCCACCTTCGTCTTCAGGCGGTTGAGCGTCTCGATGCGCACCGGGTAGGGCTCGAAGCGCCGGAGAAATGTCTTGTAGTGCTGCTCCGTCAGGATGGTCGTGGGGGCGAGGACCGCCACCTGCCGTCCGTCCATGACGGACCGGAAGGACGCCCGCAGGGCCACCTCCGTCTTGCCGAAGCCGGCGTCGCCGCAGACGAGCCGGTCCATGGGCTTGGACAGGCTCATGTCCGCCTGGATGTCATCGATGGCCCGGGCCTGGTCGGGCGTCTCCTCGTACTCGAAGGTGGCGGCGAACTCCTCGTCGAGCCCCCGGGGCGGTGAGAAGGCCCTCCGCTCGAGGATCTCCCGGGCCGCGTAAACCGCCACCAGCTCCTCCGCCATGTCGCGGATGGACTTCTGGACCCGCTCCTTGGTCGATTCCCAGGAGGTACCGCCCAGCCGGTCGATCCGCGGGTGTTCGCCGTCGGGACCGATATAGCGCTGGAGCTGGTCCAGGCGGTCCACGGGCAGGTAGAGCTTGTCCCCCTCGGCGTACTCGACCAGGAGAAAGTCGTTTTCGATCCCCGAGAAGGCGATTCTCCGGAGACCCTGGTAGCGGCCGATGCCGAACTCCTTGTGGACCACCAGGTCGCCCTCCGCCAGGTCGCCGAAAGACTTGAGGAAGAACCCCTCCCGGGGCAGGCGCCGGGGGCGCCGTGGGACCTTCTTGCCGAAGAGGTCTTCGTCGGTCAGGACGACCAGCCGGCGGGCCTTCCAGGAGAATCCGGCACTGATCCTGCCCTCCGCCAGGAGCAGCTCTCCGCCGGGACGGGGGCGGTCCATCTCCAGGGGGAGGGGCTCTTCGGGGACCCGGAAGGGGAGACCCGCGGCCTGGATGATGGAGGCCATCCGCTCCCGCTCCTCCGGCCCGCTGGCCAGGAGGAAAACCTGGTCTCCCGCGTCCAGGCGCCCGCGGATCCGGTCCGCCAGCTCCCGGAAGCGGCCTTCATCGTCCCGGAACACCGGCGCCGCGCGGTGCACCACCGGAAGAGGGGCCGTGGAGAACGAGACGGTTCCCTCCGGCGGTTCTTCCCCGGCGCCCAGGAGAAGGCTCTCCAGGCGGATCCTCCGGCGCTCCCCGATCTTCCGGCGATATTCCACAGGGGACAGAAGGAAGGCGTCCCGCTCCAGGAAAAACCGCTCTTCCAGGCGGGCCTTCCGGAGTGTCCGGTCGATGCCGCTCTCCAGGTCCTCGCAGGCCCGCTCGATGGCCGGCGGATCCTCCAGGATGAGGGGGGCCGCCGGGGGCAGAAAATCCAGGAGGCTCCCCGGCCGCGGGTCGTCCGGCGGGTCGTCCGGCGAGGCGTAGAAGAGGGGCAGATACATGGGATGGAGCGAGAAAAAGGCATCCCCGGAGACGGCCTCCAGGAGGCGGTCCCGGGTGGACCGGGTGAGATCCAGGGCAAGGGCCCGCTGCCGGATGCCCCGCTCCGCCCGCTGCCGTCCCTTGCCGTTCGCGAGGATCTCCCTTGCCGGGACGACGGGGAATGATACGACCTCCCGAAGGGAGCGCTGGCTCAGGGGATCGAACTCGCGGATCCCCTCGATTTCGTCGCCGAACAGCTCCAACCGGTAAGGCTGCTCCCGGGCCGGGGGGAAGACGTCCACCACGTGGCCCCGGAGGCTGAACTGGCCTGGTTCCTCAACCAGGGAGACGGACTCGTAGCCTCCTTCCAGGAGCTGGGCCGCCAGGGCGTCGCGGTCGATGAAATCGCCCATGGAGAGGGTTTGTCTCCAGGAGAGGAGGACCTCCTTCGGCAGCGTCCGCTGGAGGACCGCCGCCAGGGAGGCCACCACTACGACGGGCTCGTCCTCCAGGATGCGGCCCAGCGTGGCAAGCCGCGCCCGCTCGACGGCTTTCTGCGGGGCCAGTGGATCCACGGAGCGCATGTCCCAGGCGGGGAATGGGAGGACCATGCCTTCTCCCAGGAAGAATATGAGATCCTGCCGGAAGGATTCGGCCTCCTTCTCCGTCGCCGTCAGGACGAGCACGGTACCGGGCAGGCGGAGCTGGAGGCGGGCGGGGACGAGGGCCCGGGCTGCGCCGTGAAGCCCAGCCAGGTTGATTTCCCGCAGGCCTTCCTCGAGATGGGCCAGCACCTCCAGGAAAGCGGGATCCTCCCGGGGTTTTGTATCGATGATTTTCCGCATGGGTCGGCGTCGTCAGGACAGGGCCGTCATCCTCTCCAGGGTTCGGCGGGCGGCTTCGGCCGTCTCTCCGGGCACCCGGATGACGTGCCGGTTTTCCACGAGGGAGGACCGGATGTCCTCCAGGGTGGTGACTTTCATGGTCTCGCAGAGAAGGGAAGGGGAGGCCAGGATGAACGTCTTCCCCGGGTTTTCGAGCCTCAGACGGTGGAAGATCCCCTGCTCCGTTCCGATCAGGATCTTGTCCGCTTTCGATTCCCGGGCGAAGCGGAGGATGCCCGCGGTGCTGCCGACGAAGTCGGCCAGGTCCAGGACGGCCTGCGGGCACTCCGGATGGGCCGCCAGCGGCGCCGATGGATGGGCTTCTTTCAGCCGGGCCACGGCGCCGGCGTCGATCTCGTCGTGGACCGGGCAGGCCCCTCCCCAGGGAATGATCTTCTTGTCCGTGAACCGGGCCGTGTGGCGGGCCAGGTTCCCGTCGGGGACGAACAGGACCTCGTTCACGGAAAGCGATTGGACCACCCGGACGGCATTGGCGGAGGTGCAGCAGATGTCCGAGAGGGCCTTCACAGCGGCGGAGGAGTTGATGTAGGTCACCACGGCTGCGCCGGGATGGGCTTTCCGGGCCTCCCGGAGCGCCTCCGGGGTCACCGTGTCCGCGAGGGGGCAGCCGGCGTCGAGCCGTGGAAGAAGGACCGTCTTCTCCGGGCTCAGGATGGCGGCGCTTTCGGCCATGAAGTGAACGCCCGCAAAGACGATGACCCGGGCGGCCGTTTTCGCTGCCTCGATGCTCAGTGCCAGGGAATCCCCTACGATGTCGGCGATCTCCTGTACCTCGTCGCGCTGGTAGTAGTGGGCCAGGAGGATTGCTTCCCGCTGGTCGAGTAGACGCCGGATCTCTTTCTGGATCTGCTTTGTTTGCATGGCTGGTCTTCCTTTTGTCCCGTATGGGAAGGATTGAAATTCCTATATCAGGAAGGGGGTGAATTCAAGGGAAAAGGGCGGCCGGAGCTCTGCCCGGGGATTTGGCCTTGGACGAGGCGGCGGTTCGTGTTATTCACAGCCCAGGAAAGCAAAAGGAGGGAATGCATGGTCCGCCGCCGCACCGTTTTTTTCGTCTCCGACAGCACCGCCATCACCGCGGAGACGCTGGGACAGAGCCTCCTGACCCAGTTCGAGCACATCCCCTTCGACCCCGTGACCCTGCCATTCATCGACACGCTGGACAAGGCCGCCAATGCAGTCCTGCAGATCGACACGGCGACCAAGCGCAAGGGCATCCGCCCCCTGGTCTTCAGCACCCTCATCAATCCCCGGATCCGGGACGTGATGATGGGAAGCACGGGGGTTTTCTTCGACTTCATCGGGACGTTCCTTCCGCTCCTGGAAGGCGAGCTCAAAACCCAGTCCTCCCACACCGTGGGCCGTTATCACGGGATGGTGAACGACACCCAGTACAGCGTCCGGATCGACGCGGTCAATTACGCCCTGGGCCATGACGACGGCATCTCGACGAAGAATTTCGAGGAGGCGGACGTCATTCTCGTGGGCGTTTCCCGTACGGGCAAGACGCCGACGTGCATCTACCTGGGGCTCCAGTTCGGGATCTACGCCGCCAATTACCCGGTCACGGAGGAGGACTTCACCCAGCAGGACAAGCGGATCTACAGCCTCATATCCCCTTACAAGAAAAAGATCTTCGGCCTGACCATCAACCCGGAGCGGCTCCACAAGATCCGCTCGGAGCGGCGGCCCGGGAGCCGCTACGCCTCCCTGGGCCAGTGCCGGCTGGAGGTCGCCATGTGCGAGTCCTTCTTCATTTCCGAGGACATCCCGTTCCTCAACATCACCAGCATGTCCATCGAGGAGATCGCCGCCACGATCATGCACGCCCACAAACTGCCCCGTCGTGTCGTCTGAGGGGAATCCGGCTATTGTGGTGATTCTCCGATCCGGTCCGGGAGGCCGCAGGTGAAGAAAAAAATCCAGCAGATTTTCCTGACGGGACTGGCGGTGGTTGTCCCCGTCGTGGTGACGATTTACGTCCTCGTGTTCCTGGTCCGCCTGATGGACGGGCTCCTTTCGGTCGTTCCCCAGCGCTTTCACCCGGACACGCTGCTGGGCGTTCACATCCCCGGACTCGGGATCATCTTCACGGCCATCCTCGTCTTCCTGTCCGGCCTCATCACCCGGAGCTACGTGGGCCACCGGCTCGTCCGCACGGGAGACCGGATTCTCCAGAAGATCCCCTTTGTCCGGGGCGTGTACCGGGCCAGCAAGCAGGTCTCGGACAGCCTGATCCGGGAGAAGGGGAACGGGTTCCGGAAAGTGGTCCTGGTGGAGTTCCCACGGCCGGGGACCTATGCGATCGGCTTCGTCACCGGACAGGCCGCGGGCGAGATCCGCGAGCGGATCGGGGAGGCCGTCAGCGTCTTCCTGCCCACCGCCCCCAATCCCACCTCGGGCTACATCCTCCTCGTCCAGGAGCGGGACCTCGTACCGCTGGAGATGACGGTGGAACAGGCCTTTACACTGATCGTCTCGGGTGGTATGGTGGCGCCCCCGGACAGGGGGAGCCCCCCCGGTGCCGACCGGTGAGCGGAAGCGAAACGGCATGAAGACAGACATCCGGCGGTTCCCTTCTCCGATCCGGCAAAATGAAAATCCTCAAGGAGCGAACCATGAAATATCAGAAGATTGACCCGGCCCTTCCCTTCAAGGTGGCGGACTTGGCCCAGTCGGACTGGGGACGCCGGGAGATGGACCTGGCGGAGAACGAGATGCCCGGCCTGATGGCCGTCCGGGCGAAGTACGGCCCCCGGAAGCCCCTGAAAGGGCTCAAAATCATGGGCAGCCTCCACATGACCATCCAGACGGCCATGCTGATCGAAACCCTGAAGATCCTGGGAGCTGACCTGCGCTGGGCCTCGTGCAACATCTTTTCCACCCAGGACCACGCCGCGGCGGCCATCGCAAAGGCCGGCTCGGCGGCGGTCTTCGCCTGGAAGGGCGAGAGCCTGGAGGACTACTGGTGGTGCACCGAGCAGGCCCTCACCTGGCCGGACGGCTCGGGACCCGACCTGATTGTGGACGACGGCGGCGACGCAACCCTCTTCGTCCACCAGGGGGTAGCGGTGGAGAAGGATCCTTCGATTCTCGAAAATCCTTGTGACAACAAGGAATTCGCTATCATTCTCGACCGCCTGGGCCGCAGCCTGAAGAAGAGCCGGTCGCGCTGGCAGAAGGTCGCGGCGGGCATCCGGGGCGTCTCGGAGGAGACCACCACGGGCGTCCACCGCCTGTATGCGATGCAGAAATCGGGGGAACTGCTCTTCCCGGCCATCAACGTGAACGACTCGGTCACCAAGTCCAAGTTCGACAACCTCTATGGCTGTCGCGAGTCCCTGGTGGACGGCATCAAGCGGGCCACCGATGTGATGGTGGCGGGGAAAATCGTGGTGGTCTGCGGGTACGGCGACGTGGGCAAGGGGTCCGCCCAGTCCATGAGGGGTTTCGGCGCCCGGGTCATCGTGACCGAGATTGACCCGATCTGCGCACTCCAGGCTGCGATGGAAGGCTATGAGGTGAAGACGCTGGAAGACGTGGTCGGGATCGGCGACGTCTTCGTGACTGCCACGGGCTGCTGCAACGTCATCACCGGCCGGCATATGGAGAAAATGAAAAACGAAGCCATCGTCTGCAACATCGGCCACTTCGACAGCGAGATCGAGGTGCGCTACCTGGAGACGACGAAGGGGATCCGCCGGGAGACCATCAAGCCGCAGGTGGACAAGTGGACGCTCCTGTCGGGGCGCTCCATTCTTGTCCTGGCGGAAGGGCGGCTGGTCAACCTGGGCTGCGCCACGGGACATCCCAGTTTCGTCATGAGCAACAGCTTCACGAACCAGTGCCTCGCCCAGATCGAACTGGCGGAGAATCGCCTGCCGGTGGGCGTTTACACCCTGCCGAAGAAGCTCGACGAGGAGGTGGCCCGGCTTCACCTGGGTCGTCTCGGGGTGAAGCTGACGAAGTTGACGAAGGAGCAGGCGAAGTACCTGGGCGTCCCGGTGAGCGGCCCCTTCAAGCCGGACCACTACCGGTACTGAAAAGCAACACGATGCAGGCTCAAGGGGGAGCGGACTCGAATCCGTTCCCCCTTCCTTTTTTCTCCCTTTCTTTTAAAGAGAATCAGGTGCGGATGGGAGGCTGGCTTGTGGGAGAGAAGGCTTCCCTCGCGCTCAGGAGCGTTTTTTCGACCCTGCATCGTCTCGCTCCGCTGCAAAGTCATAACTCGCGCCTGGGGGCGCTCAGACAGATGACTTTGCGGGCGCTGCGCTGCGACGGCAGGGTGCCCCGAAAAAGCCGCTATTCGCGCTCCGGGAAGCCCGCCTCCCCGGCTGACGTTCGCGGGGGCGCGACCGGGGGGGGTCAGAGGAGCAGTCAGGACGTTCCTGCCGGAAGCATTGATCCCGCCCTCATCCGGGCTTCAGGCAGTCATCCCTCCAGAGGCATTCGTCCTCGTCGCAGGCGTCCTTTGTCCCGAAGCACGGGCTGTAGCCTTCGCGATTCTGGATTTCCCGGATCAGCTCCTTTTTCGTGATCCCGATCCGGAACGGGATGCCCCATTTCCGCGCGATTTCCCAGATCGACCGCATTTTCATATGGCAACCTCCTGCAAGAGCCCGGATCGATGGCCATGAACGACCATATCCGGCGTGTCCGGTGTGTCCGGGAAGAAAACGTCGACCGTTTCAGCGTCTGACAGGGGATGGAGCGATTCTGATTCGGAAGGCCGGCGATGTCAAGAAGGGAAACGCCTCCGGCCATGCAGATGGTGATGGCAGCCTCGGGAAACGTTCATCGTTGAGTTTTCGGGCTGCCGCTTCCCCAGGGCGGACGCGACCCGGGCAAGACCGGCAAGAGTCAGGCCTTTACAGTGCCTGGTGCGGGTGCTATGGTTTCGCCCGTTCTTTACAAACGCTCTTTTCTCGAGGAGGCTGTCGCTCATGTCCGAAAATCCGCTTCATGCCCTGATGAGTCCCAAATCCGTAGCCATTGCCGGCGCCGGCAACAACCTCATGAAGATGGGGACCATGCAGGCCCTGAGTGTCCTTCACGACGGTTTTCAGGGGCCGATCTACCCGATCCATCCCCGGGACAAGGTTGTCTTCGGCCTGCCCGCCTATGCCACTCCGCTCGACCTTCCGGAGGCCCCCGACCTGGGAATGATCGTCGCGCCCGTCGGCGAGGTCCCCCGTCTCATGGAGGGATTCGGCGAGCGCGGGACGAAGCGGGTCATCGTCTGCACGGCAGGCTTCCGCGAGGTGGGGGCCGCGGGGAAGGTCCTGGAACAGCAGATCAATGACATCGCCGCGAAGTACGGGATCCGGTTCCTGGGCCCCAACTGCATGGGGATCCTGAACTCGGAGATCCACCTGAACCTGACGGTCATGCACCTCGACGACCGGCCGGGCCTCCTGGGGCTTGCCTCCCAGAGCGGGACCTACGTCACCCAGACCCTCTATTTCCTGCGCAGGCAGGGTATCCGCCTGAGCAAGGCCATCAGCTCCGGGAACGAGGCCAACATCGGCATCATCGACGCCCTGGAGTATTTTGGAGAAGACGAGCAGACCCGGGCCGTCATCCTCTACATCGAGGCCATCCGCGACGGGCGCCTCTTCGTCGAGACGGCCCGGAAGGTCACGCGACACAAGCCCGTCTTCGCCCAGTACGTCGGCGGCTCCGAGGCAGGAGCCAGGGCAGGGCTCAGCCACACCGGCGCCATGGCGGGGCCGGACTTCCTCTACGAGGGGATCTTCAAGCAGGCGGGCATTGTCCGCGTTCAGACGATCGAGGACCTCTACGCCCACGGCTGGGCCGCCGCCTCTCAGCCGCCGCTCCGGGGGCGCCGGATCGGCG
The DNA here is from genome assembly GCA_035363115.1 of Syntrophales bacterium. Taxonomy (NCBI): domain Bacteria; kingdom Pseudomonadati; phylum Thermodesulfobacteriota; class Syntrophia; order Syntrophales; species Syntrophales bacterium. The sequence goes on from DAOSEM010000008.1 coordinate 125,947, forward strand.
TTGTGACCCACTCGGGCGGTCCGGGAACGGCCATGTCGCACACCTGCGACCAGGGCGGCCTGGACGTCGTACCCTTCTCGGAGGCCGTGCAGCAGCAGATCCGTCCACTCATCCCGCCCCACGCCGCCAGCGGCAACCCCGTCGACATGACCTTCAACCTGGACACGGAGTACATGACCGTGCGGATCCCCGAGATCATCCTGGGCAGCGGCGAGGTCGACGGGCTCCTCATCCACGGTCCCATGATGACCGGCTGGATGAAAGAGGTCTTCCCGCACTTCAAGCCCCTGCTGGGTGAGATGACACTCGACCAGTTTCTCGGCGGTGTCGTCCACGACCTCTCGCCGGCCATGGCCCTGCCGGAAAAGTTCGGCAAGCCGGTGATCGTCTGTTCGTTCCTCGACCGAGAGGACAACTTCGCCGCCGCGTACCAGGACAACGACATCCCCGTCTTCAACGCCCCGGAGAAGGCGGCCCGGGCCATGATCAGCCTGTACCGCTGTTTCCGGGCGCAGAGCAGGAAAACGGGCAATCCCCCGGCAGCCCCGGAGATGTCCGCTGAGGCGGACCGGATCATCAGCGAGGCCGTGGCAAAGGGACAGAAGGCCCTGGACGAGCACGCGTCGAAACGCATCCTCTCTCTCTACGGCATCCCGGTTCCCCGGGAGATCCTCACCCGAAGCGCCTCCGAGGCGGCGGCCGCCGCGAAGGCCATCGGAGGCGCCGTGGCGATGAAGGCCTGCTCCTGGGAGATCATGCACAAGTCGGGCAAGGGGCTCATCGCCCTCAACCTGAAAAAACAGGCCGACGTCCGCAAGGCCTTCACCGGCATCCGCCGGGCGGCGGGACGGCGCGTCCCCGTTCTCGTCCAGGAGATGATTCCCGGCGGGCGGGAACTGGTCGTCGGCATGACCCGCTTTCCCGGCTTCGACCCCTGCATCCTCTTCGGCCTGGGCGGCGTTTACACGGAGATCTTCCGGGACAACACGCTGCGGCTCGCGCCCCTCTCCGATGCCGAGGCGGAGGAGATGCTCGACGACATCCGGGGCAAGAACCTCCTCGGTGCGTTCCGGGGCCAGCCGGAGGCCGACCGGGAGGCCCTGGTGCAGGTCATCCAGCGCCTTGGCTGGATTGCGGTCCTGCATCCAGAGATCGCCGAGATCGACCTCAACCCGGTGATTCTCGACGGGTCGCGGCCCGTCGCGGCGGACGCCCTCTTCGTACTCGGGGACTGATCGCCGGCGGACGGCTTCTTCCGGCGATGGAAAGGGAACGAGCATGATCCGTGATTTCAGGACGATGATCCGGAGGGCCTCCGGGCTGGGGCCGAAACGGGTGGCCGTCATTGCGCCCCAGGAGAGCTCCTCCATGGAGGCGATCGAGGAGGCCCGCCGGAAGGGGCTGGCCCGGGGGATCCTCATCGGGCACCGCGCCCTGATCGAGCAGATGATGGGGCAGGCGGACGCCGATCCCGCGGACTTTGAGATCGTCGACGAGCGGGACATGGACCGGGCCGCCGAACGGGGCACCGAAATGGCGGCGTCCGGGGAGGTCGACATCCTCCTGAAGGGCGGCATCTCGACGAACCGCCTTCTTCAGGCGGTTCTGAGGGGGCCCCGGTCGCTTCGGACGGGCCGCCTCATGAGCGACGTCGCCCTCTTCGAGGACCGGCGGGAAGGCGTCCGGAAGATCGTGATGACCTCCGACGGTGGTGTCAACGTGGCACCGGACCTGAAGGAAAAGATCCAGATCATCCGGAACGCCGTCGAGGTGGCCCACGCGCTGGGCATCGCGGTCCCCCGGGTGGCGATCCTGTCGGGGGTGGAGAAGGTGCAGCCGGAGGTCCGCTCCACCGTGGACGCCCTGGCGCTGGCGAAGATCTGCTCCTACGGGGAAGTCCCGGGCTGCGTCGTCGACGGACCCTTCGCCCTGGACAACGCCGTTTCGGCCGAGGCGGCGAAGATCAAGAAGGTGGAGTCCCCCGTGGCGGGCGCCGCGGACATCCTCATCATGCCCGACCTGGAGGCGGGAAACATCTTCGGCAAATCCCTCGTCTATTACGGGGGGAAAGACCTGGCCCACGTGATCGCCGGAGTCCGGACCCCCATCCTGATCAGCTCCCGGTCGGATCCTCCGGCGGCGCGGCTGGCGTCCATCGCCCTGGGTGTCCTGATGGCGGAAGAGATCCGCCGGCGGGAGGGGGAGGCGAAATCATGAAGATCGTCCAGCTCTCCGTTTTCATCGAGAACCGGGCCGGCGTCCTGGCGGAGCTGACCACGTTCCTGGGGGACAGCGGGATCAACATCCGGGCCCTCAGCATTGCCGAGTCGAGGGACTTCGGTGTCCTGCGCATGATCGTTCCCGATCCTGCGGCGGCCGCGGAGCGGCTTCGCAGCCGCGGGTACCGCTTCCAGGAAGTGGAGGTGCTGGCCGTCAAGGTCGCCGACCGGCCCGGCGGACTCGCCCGGGCCCTGTCCGCGCTCGCCGCCGAAGGACTGAATGTGGATTACCTGTACACCTTCCTCGACAAGCTCGACAACCGCGCCGTCATCATCTTCCGTGCGGACAACCCGGATTTCGCCGAGACGGTCCTCGACGGGCAGGGCTTCGAGTTCCTGGGGCCGGAGGATTTCGGCAGGATCTGAACGGGCCGGAGCGGCCGTCCCGGGACTTCATTATCCGGGAGGTCAGGTGCGGATCCGGGAGTACATGAACGCGGCGGCCGCGAGAAAGAGGATGTCGGCCATCCAGGCCGCCAACAGCGGCGGCAGCGTGCCGGCCCGCCCCAGGGACAGGCTGAAGGCGTGGACGAGCCAGTAGGAGAAGCCGATCACGATGGCCGCCCCGATGCTGCGGCTGACCCCCCCTCCCCGCTCCTCCCGGAGAGAAAATGAAATCCCGATGAACACCAGGATCATCGTCACCAGCGAGAAGGCAACCTTCCCGTGCATGTCCACCTCATAGCGGGTGGCATCGTATCCTTCCGAGCGCAGCTTCCGGGCATATTCCCTCAGTTCGAAGAATCCCATCTGCTCGGTGTCCTTCTGGACGATCTTGAAGTCGTCCGGCTTTTCCGGGATGTTCACGACGCGCTTCGGGACCCACTCCAGGGTGGGGAATCCTCCCGTGTCGAAGCGGGTGATGAGGAGTTTCGTGAAGACCCACGCTCCGTTTTTCCATTCCGCTTTTTCCGCATCGATCCTCCGGACGAGGCGGAAATCCGGCGTCAGGTAGTAGATGGAGATTCCCCGCAGGGTGTTCGTCTGCGGCTCGAAGAACCTGAAATTGTAGACCCCGTCCTTGCCCCGGTACCAGATCTGGTTCTGCTTGAAGGCCGGCATGTCCTGTTTCTTTGGAACCTCCACCAGCCGGATCGTCTCCGCACGGGTGTTCGTGTAGGGCACGATCCATTCGCTGATGAAGAAAGACGCGATGCCGATCAGGACCGACAGCAGGATGACCGGGCGGGCGAGCCGGTAGAGGCTGACACCGCCGGCCTTGATGGCGGTGATCTCGCTGTGCCGGCACATGGTGCCGAAGGTCATGAGGGTGGCCATGAGGACCGCCGCCGGGATGGTCTGGGCGACAATCATCGGGATCATGTAGAAGAAGTGGGCGGCCACCAGGCGCACCGGCGCGTGGTTGCTCATGAAGTAGCGGATCTTCCCGAAGAAGTCCACCATGAGCGCCAGGAGAAGGAGCGACAGCACGATCGTGCCGAAGAGCCGGAGAAACTCCCTGGTGATGTAGCGGTCCAGGATTCTCATTCGGTCCGCCTCCGCTTTTCCCGCCAGCGCCGGATCGTCTCCTTCAGCCGGCGGGGGACCGGGAAAGGCTGCTCCCGGGCGGCCAGGACGAACAGGACGATTCCCAGGGCGCCGAAGAGGACGTTCGGCGTCCAGGTGCCGACGGCGGGATGGATCCGGCCCAGTTCCGCCAGGGCTTCCCCGCCCATGAGGATCAGGTAGTAGGCCAGGGCGATCAGGAATCCGACCGTGATCCCCCGGGACTTGACGGAGCGGTGGGCCCGGATCCCCAGGGGAACGCCCAGGAGGCCGAAGCAGAGGCACGAGACGGGGATGGTCATCTTCTTGTTCAGCTCGATGGCCAGTTCCCGCAGGGCTGCCGGATCGGCGCCGGCCTTGCGGATCCGTTCGATCAGCTCTCTCGCGGTCATTTCCGTGCTCGATTTCTGGGCCGCCGCGGAGGCGAGGGCCGGCATCAGGTCCAGGGTTACGTCGTAGAGCTGGAAGTCCAGCTTCCGGTAGTTCTGGAGGCTCGCATCGACCGTGTGGGTGCTGCCCTGGTAGAGCCGGAGGATGATCACCATCCGGACCGGGTCCGCCAGCAGGTAGGCCCGGCTGGCGATGATCGTCGATGGTTCGCCGGTGATGCGGTTGTCGGAGATGATGACCCCCTCCAGGAATTCGGCCTTGTCGGCAACCCGGTCGGCGTAGATGAGAATCCCCCGGAAGTCGTCCACGAAGACCTTTTCCTTGATGCCCATGGCGGCCCGCTGCTGGGCCACCTGGTAGACGAGATGCTTCGCCGCCGAGTTTCCGCTGGGGACGAGGTGGAACGTCACGGCGGCGGTGAACAGGAACGCCAGCCCGGCGAAGACCGCCGCCGGAACGGCAAGCTGGTACAGGCTCAGACCGGCGGACTTGAGAACAGTGATCTCGTTGTCCCCCGAAAGGCGTCCCAGGCCGATCAGGATTGCCACGAGGAGAGAGACGGGGATGGTGTAGACCAGGAAGGACGGGATCAGGTAGAGGATGAGCAGGATCACGTCGAGAAAGCCGACACCCCGGTTGACCATCAGGCTCACCAACTGAACGATTTTCCCCATGAGGAGGACGAACGTCAGGATGAACAGGGTCAGGCCGAAGGGAACGGCGATTTCCCGGAATATGTAGCGGTTGATGATCCTGGCCATTCTGCCTGCCTTTGCCCCCGCGGATGACGTTTTTCCGTGGCGCGGGGGCTGTCACGGGGGCATGTGGAAAAGGGGACAGATTGAAATCTGTCCCCTTTTACCCTTTTATTTCCGTGGCCGCTACATCATACCTTGTTTTTCATTTCACGCAGCATCCGAGCGTTTCCCGCGGCCGCTACATCATGATTTTGAGGGAATCAATATACTTCGGATCCTCGTTCTCAATGGCGGCGAGAATGCCCTTGTGGAACCGCTTCTTCATCTCCCCGAAGATGGGCCGTTTTTTCTGGTAGGTCCGGGCGAATGCGACGGCGTCCTTCAGAAGGGTCTCCTCGTCGGGGCAGGCCTTCTCGATGACATGGTGGGCCGCCAGTTCGTCGGCGCCGTATCGTTTTCCGCTGAACGCCGCCTCCTGGAGTTTGTAGTAGGGGAAGGCCTTCGTGATGATGGCCTGCATGCCCGGCAGGAAGGGGATGCTGATGTCCACCTCGGGAAAGCAGAAGAAGCCGCGGCCCGACTTCATGAAGCGGAAGTCGCAGCAGCAGGCCATGATGCTGCCGTCACCGAAGGCGTGGCCGTTGATGGCGGCGATGACCGGCATGGGGAAGGTGAGGATCCGTACGAACATCCTGTTCAGGCCGTGGAGGAAGTCCTTGATGTCCTGAAAGCGCTTTTCGTTGAAGGCGCCGGTGATCCACACCAGGTCGATGCCCTGGGACCAGTTCTTGGGATCGCTGGAGGCGATGACGACGGAAGTGATCTCCGGGTCCGCCTCGATTTCGTCAAGGGCCTTCAGAATCGCCGCCGTGAAATCCGGGTTGTGGCGGTTTTCGCCGCCGTTCATGGTGAGGATGGCCACTGTTTCGTCCTTTTTCCATTCGATCAAAGCCATGGTGGTACCTCCATCGGGATAATGGGAGCGGCCGGATTGCCCCGGCACCGGGAAAACGGGGGAATGAGCGGGCAGGATGCCCGGGGCCGAACCGGATTTCCCCCGGCCGTTCCGGCACCGTGTGTAGCGGAGACAGCCGTCGGTTGTCAATGGATTTGAACCCTTGCGAGGAGTGATCCGCCGGCGTTTCCTGCATGGCGGCCGCCCGTCCTGCTTTCCCGTCACAACCCGTTTGTCCGTTGACAAGGGGGGGCGGTCTTTATATGATTCGCCACTTTTTTCGGCACCGAGGAGACCGTGAAAGACTGGGAAAAAATTCTGATTCTTTGCATTGTCCCGCTGATTCTCTACGTCGGCACGCTCCCCTTCATGCCCCTGATGGAGCCCGACGAGGGGCGCTACAGCGGCATCCCCGCCGAGATGATCGCAACGGGCGATTACATCACCCCCCGCCTCAAGGGGGTCGTCTACTTCGAGAAACCGCCCCTGATGTACTGGGCGACGGCCCTGTCCTTCCACGTCTTCGGGCAGAACGAGTTCGCTTCCCGCCTGCCCGCGGCCCTCTGCGCCTGGGGCCTGATCCTCCTGGCCTGGCGGATGGGACTGTATTTCCACGATCGGAAAACGGGGCTCTGCGCCGCCGCCGTCCTGACGACCTGTCTCTTCCATGCCGCCATCGGGCGGATCAACATCCTCGACATGCCGCTGGCCTTCTTCGTCTGCACGGCCGTCTGGGCGGGGTTTCGCTTTTTTTCCGGGGGGGCGTACCGAAGGAGCTGGCTGTACCTGTTTTTTCTCCTCTCCGGACTGGCCTTCCTGACGAAGGGGCTCATCGGCATCGTATTCCCGGCGGCTACCTTGGGGCTCTGGCTCGTCCTCTCACGGCGCTGGCGGGACATCCTGAGGTTCTTCTCGCCGGTCGGCATCCTCCTGTTCCTCCTGGTGACGCTCCCCTGGCTCATTCTTGTCCAGGAGCGGAACCCGGACTTTTTCCGCTTCTTCTTCATCCAGGAGCATTTCCTGCGCTATACAACAAAGTTCCACCAGCGGCACGAGCCCTTCTGGTTCTTCCTGCCGGTCCTGGTCGGCGGGATCATCCCCTGGCTGGGCTTTCTGCCGTCCGTCTCGGGCGGGTTCCGCCGCAAGTGGTTGGAATCCTTCGGTGCGGAGGAGAAGCGCTTCCTCCTGACGTGGTTCGGATTCATCCTGGTCTTCTTCTCCATTTCATCCTCCAAGCTTGTGCCCTACGTCACCCCGCTGTTCCCGCCCCTGGCGGTCTTCCTGGGGCGGCTGTTCCTGGTGTCGGAGGGCGAGGCGACAGGGGGATGGAAGGTGCGCGGGCCGGTGATCTTCCAGTCGGTTCTCCTGGGAGCGGCCCTCTTTGTGCCGGTCTTCCTGCCGCAACGCAGCGTGTCGCCGGCGGAATGGCTGCTGTGGATCGCCCCGTCCCTGTTCCTGGTAATCCTGCTGGCCTTCCTGCCGGACCGACTTCAGCGTCATGGCCGGATCGGCCGGCTCCCGGGAATCTACCTCGTCTCGGCAATGCTCTTCGTGTCGCTGGTCTTTCCCGCCGCGCGGTTCCTGACGCCCTATAAGTCGGCCCTGCCGGTCGTCCAGGCGATGCCGCAGCATCTCCCGGCGGGGCAGAAGCTCTACCAGTTTCGGATCAACCTCTATGGAATCGATTTTTATACGGGAGTGCGAACGCCCGTGGTGGACGAGGTGGGCGAGCTTTTCTACGGTGCCCTCAAAATCCCCGAGAGCGAGCGCCAGAAATGGTTCATGATGTTCTTCGAGTTTTTCCGCTTCTACCGGCAGGGGCACGAGATCTACCTGGTGACGGTGGACCGGGAGAACGTGGACTTCATCCGGAAGGAGGTCCCCGCCATGGAGATCCTGTGGACGAACGGGAACTACGTCATGATCCGCCTGCCGATGCCGGAGCAACGCGAGGCGCCGCCGGATCCCGGGTATTGACAGGAGGGGCGCGCTCCGCATAGGGTTTGGTCCGGAGAGGTTTTTTATCGCGGAAATGGAACCGCAGCCCCGGGGCGGCGGAAAGAGGGTTCGAATGAACATACGCGAAGAGTTTCTTCCTTTCAGCAGGCCGAGCATCGGGGATCGAGAGGTGGTGGAAGTGACCGCCTGCCTCCGGTCCGGGTGGATCACCACGGGTCAGAAATGCCTGGACCTGGAGACCCGGTTCCGGGAGCGGACGGGGGCGCGCTGCGCTGTTTCCCTGACCTCCGCCACGGCGGGGATGCACCTTCTCCTCCTGGCCCTGGGGATCGGGCCGGGGGACGAGGTGATCACTCCTTCCCTGACCTTTGCCTCCACGGTCAACCAGATCGTCCTGGCCGGTGCGGTACCGGTCTTCGTGGACGTGAACTACGACACCCTGAACCTGAAGGTGTCCGAGGTGGAGGGGGCGATCACCCCCCGGACGAAGGCGGTGATTCCCGTCCACTTCGCCGGTGCGCCGGCGGATATGGCCCCCCTGCTGGACGTTGCCCGGAGGAAGGGCGTCGCCGTGATCGAGGACGCCGCCCATGCCATCGGCACCGTGTGCCGGGGAACCCATGCCGGGGGATTCGGCTGCCCGGCGATCTTTTCGTTCCACCCGATCAAGAACATCACCACCGGCGAGGGGGGAATGGTCACCCTCGACGACGAGACCCTGGAGCGGAAGATCCGGCTGCTGCGCTTCCACGGCATTGAGCGGGACGCCTGGAAGCGCTACGGCAAGGGCGGGGATCCGTCCTACGACATCCGGGAGCCCGGGTTCAAGTACAACCTGACGGACATCCAGGCGGCCCTCGGAGTCGTCCAGATGGACCGGGTGGAGGAATTCAACGCCCGGCGACGCCTGCTGGCGGGATTGTACCGGGATGGACTGTCCGGGATCGACGGCCTCGACCTGCCGGGTGTTCCGGCTTATCCCCACGAGCACCCCTGGCACCTTTTTGTGGTCAAGGTGTCCGCCCTGCCGCGTGAACGGTTCATGGAAGGCCTGGCGGAGCGAAACATCGGCTACGGCCTCCATTTCCCGGCAGTGCACCGGCTGGCTTTCGTTCGGGAGCGCTTCGGCGACGCCTCGTCCCGCCTGCCGGAGACGGAGCGGGCGGCGGACCGGATCCTGTCGCTCCCCCTGTTCCCGGACATGACGGAGGGTGACATCGCCTATGTCTGCGAGGCTGTCCGGGAGATCCTGGGCCGATGAGAAGGCCGGCGGAGGAGCCGGAGAAGGCGGGAGCCGGCGTGAAGGGAGTGATGGCCGTGAATCCGAAACAGATGGTGTCCGTTGTCATCCCCGTCTACAACGAGGAGAAGAACCTGGAGGCCCTCCTCGGGAGGCTCCGGCCTGTCCTGGAAGGCCTGGACAGGCCGTACGAGATCGTCCTCATCGACGACGGCAGCCGGGACCGCTCCCTCACGATCCTGAAAGGATTCGCGAAGGAGCCCGGCGTCCGGGTGGTGGAGCTGACCCGGAACTACGGGCAGCACGCGGCGATCATGGCGGGCTTTTCCATTCTCCGGGGCGGGATCGTCGTGACCATGGACGCGGACCTGCAGAATCCCCCCGAGGAGATCCCCCGGCTCCTCAGGACCATGGAAGAGGGAGACTACGACGTCGTGGGGACCATCCGCAGGGCCCGGAAGGACTCGATCTTCCGCAAGGTTCCCTCCCGGATCGTCAACATGATGGCCCGCCGGATCACCGGGGTCCACATGACCGACTGGGGCTGCATGCTCCGGGCCTATCGCCGGCCCGTGGTGGAGCGCATGAGCGCCTGCCACGAGCACGCAACGTTCATTCCCGCCCTGGCCACCGTCTTCGCCAAGCGGGTAACGGAGATCGAGGTGGCCCACGAGGAGCGCCACGGCGGGGCGTCCAACTACCCCCTGCGCAAGCTGATCAACCTCCAGTTCGACCTGGTGGCGTCCTTCTCCGACTTTCCCATGAAGATGCTCATGTACGGCGGCATCGCCATGTCCGTCCTGGGGGTGCTTTTCGGCCTGTTCCTCGCCGTGGCCCGCCTTGTATACGGAGCCCTCTGGGCGGCCCAGGGCGTCTTCACCCTCTTCGCCATCCTCTTCGTCTTCGTGGGGATGCAGTTTTTCGCCCTCGGCGTCATCGGCGAGTACATCGGCCGGATCTACCGGGAAGTGAGGAAGCGCCCCGAATACGTCATCGAGCGGGTCCACGGGGTGGAAGAAGGAACATAAAAGAGACGATTATCTTTTGATCGATAAAGGCAGGGGGTGCGATTCTCGTGAATCGGCGAAGCATGTTTCTGGATGCGGATAAAAGGACGAGAGAGGCTGTCGTCCATTTCTGGCGAACCCGTGCGGAACAGCAGAAAAGACAGAAAAGTAGCGGTAAAACGGATCAGGGATCGCGAAGCGCCGTGACCGGTGGAGCACAGATGGATGGGTTCATGGATCTGTTTTCAACGGTCGCCATCCGTGCAGGGATCCCGGAAACATGTGTTTTCAGGAAAAAAGCGGTCGAGCTTCCAGGATTTTTCCGTGCTACCAAGGAATGGGACCTGCTCGTTGTCCGGGATCGGAAACTCATTGCGGTGATTGAGGCAAAATCGCAGGTGGGACCGTCTTTCGGGAATAATTTCAACAATCGGACCGAAGAGGCCATCGGCAGCGCCGCCGACCTCTGGACCGCCTTCCGGGAGCGTGCATACATGGACAGTCCCGCTCCCTTTCTCGGTTATTTCTTTCTCCTGGAGGATTGCGACGCCTCCCATCGGCCGGTCCGGGTCGAAGAGCCGCATTTCAAGGTCTTTCCGGAATTCGTGAACGCCTCCTATATGAAGCGTTATGAACTGTTGTGCAGGAAACTCGTGCTGGAAAGGCATTACTCGACTGCAGCGTTCATCACTTCGACACGAACCGAAGGTTCCGCAGGATCTTATCGGGAACCTGCAGGGGACCTTTCCATGGATCGTTTTTTGCGGACCCTTGCCGGCCAGATCCAGGCGCATGTAACATGATGGAAACGACGCACAGACTCATCCATGGTGATTCACGGGAGCTGTCTTTTCTGGAAGACGAGTCCGTGCATCTCGTCCTGACATCTCCGCCCTACTGGAATCTGAAGCGTTACAACGAACATCCGCAGCAGTTGGGACATATTCAGGATTATGAGGACTTTCTCTCAGAGTTGGAAAGGGTATGGCGGCATATTTTCCGGATTCTTGTGCCCGGAGGGAGACTCGTCTGTGTCGTCGGTGATGTCTGTGTGGCGAGGCGTGAATACGGCCGTCATCTCGTCTTTCCTCTCCATGCGGATATCTGCGTTTCCTGCCGGCGCATCGGCTTTGACAACCTGAATCCGATTGTCTGGCACAAGATCGCCAACGCATCCTACGAAGTTAACAATGGTTCGAAATTCCTTGGGAAACCATACGAGCCGAATGCAATTATCAAGAATGACATGGAGTTTATCCTCATGCAGCGCAAACCCGGCGGTTACAGGAAGCCGACGGAAAGCCAACGCAGTGGTAGCAAAATCGGCAAGGATGACTTTGACCGCTGGTTTCAGCAGATCTGGAACATCCCCGGGGCATCGACCAAACGCCACCCGGCGCCGTTTCCACTGGAACTGGCCATGAGGATCGTTCGCATGTTCTCGTTTGTCGGGGACACGGTGCTCGATCCTTTTTGCGGTTCGGGAACGACCATGGTCGCTGCACTCAGGACGGATAGGAACAGCATCGGGGTCGAGATCGATTCGGACTATTGCCGGATGTCGGCTCGCTATCTAAAAGCGGAGAGTTCCGATCTTTTTTCGACGGCCCGGCTGGTCTTTGAGAAGGCCCGACAGGAGGCCCCCCTGCTTGTCAGGGAAGACCAGGAACTGTACTCGGTTCGGCCGGCAAGGCACAAACTGGATTAGGAGCACTTTGGGGGATCGAGCCGTGAACGCCGTCGTCTTCGCCTATTCCGACATGGGGATCACGGGACTGAACGCCCTGGAGGCGGCGGGCTTCGGGATCCGGACCATTATTTCCCACGAGGACGACCCGGGGGAAAACGTCTGGTTCGGCTCCGTCCGGGCCTGGGGGGAGGAGCGGGGCATCCCCGTCCTGTGTCCGGAGAGCGTGGGGACGCCGGAGTGGCGGGAGCGGATCGCCGCTCTTGCGCCGGAGACCATCTTTTCTTTCTACTACCGCCACATGATCCGCCCGGAGATCCTGGACCTGGCCGCCGCGGGGGCCTACAACCTTCACGGATCGCTGCTCCCGGCCTACCGGGGCCGCGCGCCGGTGAACTGGGTCCTGGTCAACGGAGAGACCCGCACCGGGGTCACACTCCACCACATGGTGGCGAAACCCGACGCGGGCGACATCGTCGGGCAGCGGGCCGTTCAGATCGCCTTCGAGGACACGGCGCTCACCCTCTACCGCAAGCTGTGCCGGGCGGCGACGGAGCTCCTGGCGGAAGTCCTCCCGCGGATCGCGGCAGGCACGGCCCCCCGGATCCCCATGGATCTTTCCCTGGGAAGCTACTATGGAGGCCGGAAGCCCGCCGACGGCCTCATCGACTGGAGCTGGCCGGCACTGCGCGTCTATAACCTGGTCCGTGCCGTGACGGACCCCTGGCCGGGGGCCTTCACGTTTCTCCCCGCGGGACAGAAGATGATCGTCTGGCGGGGGATGCCGGAGAACCCTGGAGGCGGCGGCACGACCGCCGATCACGGCCGGGTCCGGCTCGACGGCGGGCGCGTCTTCGTGAGTGCCGGGGAAGGGCGGCTGGAGTTGCTGGAGATCGAGATCGAAGGCCGCAGGATAAAGGGAGCCGCCATCCGGGAGTGCCTCCATCCATTGGAGGGTCTCTGTCTGGTCCGGGAGCCCGCAGCCTGACCGCGGGACGGACGGCGGGCAATGCTTCCCGGAAGCCTGCGGAAAGCGTTTTCTCTGTCGCATCAATCTACAGAGCGAAAAGGATTCACCATGAAGAAAGGGCAGCTGGAGACCCCGTTTCGCCTGACGATCCTGTCGGTTCTCCTGGTGGCCACGGTTGTTCTTGCCGGCTGGATTGCGACGGAAACCCTGTGTGAACAGGCCCGCGATGAGATTGTCCGGGAGGGCGAGGCCGCGGCCCTGACCATCTCGGTCCTCTTGGATTCCGAGTGCGAGAGAATCGAGGGTGCCGTCGGGGCCATGGCCGGTTCCCCCCTGGTCGTTGCCGCCCTGACCGGAGGGAAGGATGCCGACATCGAGCAGGCCAACGCCGCCCTGGACCGGTTCAACACCAGCCTGAACGCCTCCGTTTCCTACCTGATGGACCGGGAGGGACGGACCATTGCTTCCTCCAACCGCCATGCCCCGGACCGTTACGTCGGGATGTCTTTCCAGTCCCGGCCCTATTTCCAGGATGCGATCCGGGGCCTCGGCGGCCGGTATTTCGGGATCGGCCTCACATCGGGGAAACGGGGATTTTTTGCCAGCCGGGCGGTGAGGGACCGGGACGGAACGATCGTCGGTGTCGCCGCCATGCAAAAAAACCTCGACACGACGGAGTCTTTCTTCGGCAAATATCCCCACTGTTACCTGATCGATCCGAACGGGATCATTTTTCTGTCGAGCCACCCAGGACGGGTTCTGAAGGCCCTGTGGCCGATCCCCGCACCATCGGCGGCGGCACTCACCGCCTCCGGGCAATTCGGAAAGCCGTCCTTCGAGGCCGTCTTTGACGGTGAGGTTGTCGAGGGGACGGAGATCGCCCTGGACGGGGAGGAATTCCTCGTCTCGAGGAAGGTCTTCAACAAGGACGGCTGGTCCGTCATTCTCTTCACTTCGATGAGGCAGATCGGAATCTACCGGACGGCGGGTGTCCTGCTCACGGTCGCCGTTCTTCTGCTCTTCACGGTCGTCCTGTCGATGGTTCACATGGTGAGCCGGTCCCGGCGGGACATCGCGTTCAAGGAGGAGCGGTTCCGGGAGCTTTTCGGAAACATGAGCAGCGGTGTGGTCGTGTATGATGCCCTGCCCGACGGAATGGATTTTGTCGTCCGCGATCTCAACCGGTCCATGGAGAGGATCGGCAGGGTCCGAAAAGAGGCGGTCATCGGCATGAGCGTCCGGGACGTCTTCCCGGGCGTGCGGGGGATGGGCCTCCTGGACGTGTTCGTGCGCGTCTGGAGATCCGGGAAGCCGGAGCGGAACGGGGCATCGCTGTACCGGGACGACCGTGTCTCCCTGTGGCTCGAGAGTTACGTCTACAGGCTTCCCTCCGGCGAGGTCGTGGCCGTCTGCGACGACGTCAGCGAACGCAAAGCGGCGGAGGATGCCCTCCAGCGGAGCGAGGAAAAGTACCGGGAGATCCTTGAAAACATGTCGGAGGGCTACCTGGAGACGGACCTCCGCGGAAACCTGACCTTCTTCAACCCGGCGGCCTGCGCGATGCTGAAGTGTTCCCCGGAGGAGTTGCGGGGGCTGAATTATCAGCGAATCATGGACATCGAGACGGCTCCGGAGGTCGCGGAGGCGTTCGGGAAAGTCTATCGGACCGGCGTCGGCCTCAGCCTCTTCGAATGCCGCCTGGTCCGGAAGGACGGCGTCACCGTTCATGCGGAGACGTCCGTGAACCTGCGGAGGGACCCGGCGGGGAAGGCCGTCGGATTCAGCGGGATCGTCCGCGACATCTCGGAGCGGAAGCGCTTCGAGGAGGAGCTGCACAGGCAGTCCGTTTCCGACGCGATGACGGGCCTGTTCAACCGGCGCGGCTTTGTGGCGCTGGCGGAGAAGCAGATGAAGATCGCCGCCCGGAACCGGATGGAGATCGTGCTCCTCTTCGCCGATATGGACGGCCTCAAGTGGATCAACGACAACCTGGGCCACAAGAAGGGCGACGAGGCGATCGTCGAGGCCGCCTCGGTCCTGAAGGAGGCTTTCCGGGAATCCGACATCATCGCCCGCGTGGGAGGGGATGAGTTCGTGGTTCTGGCGCTGGGGGCGTCCATGCAGAACACCGCTTCCATCACCGGCCGCTTCGAGGAATGCCTCCGCGTTCACAACGCCCGCGAGGGCCGGGATTACAAAATATCCATCAGCATCGGCATGGTGCGGTGCGATCCGCAGGAGTCCGGCAATCTCGACGAGCTGATGACCCGGGCGGATACGCTCATGTACGAGCAGAAGAAGCAGAGGAAGGCCCAGCGGGTTTAGGAGGTCCCGGCGGTTCCTCCGCCGGTTGCGCAGCCTGTGTCCGGCGCGGTGGAGCCTGGATGCCGGCTCCCTTTCTCCCTGGTTCCCCCGGCGAGGTACATCCAGGCAAATCCGATCACCGCGGCCACAAGCGACGCCGAAAGGATTCCCAGCTTGGCCTTTTCAGCGAGGGACGGATCCCCGGGAAAGGCCAACTGGCTGATGAAGAGCGACATGGTGAAGCCGATTCCGGCCAGCCAGGAGACCCCGCACAGGTGAATCCACCCGACACCCCTGGGAAGGACGGCCAGTCCGGTCCGGACGGCCAGCCAGCTTGCCCCGCTGATCCCGGCGAACTTGCCCAGGACAAGACCGAGCACCACCCCGAGGGTGACCGGGTCCGCCAGGGCCTCCCAGCCCTCGATGGTTGAGAAATCCACCCCCGCGTTGGCGAAGGCGAAGAGAGGAATCACTCCGAAAGTGACCCAGGGAGCGAGGGTGTGCTCGATCCTCTGCTGGGGAGATTGGACCGCAATGGCCTCTTTCTCCAGGGCTTCCGCGAGGGCGGCCATGCGAAGGCTGCTCAGGGGATTTCCCGAGGATTCGGGATCGCAGGTCTCGGCATGGAAGGCATCCTTCAGCTCTTCCAGTGAGCGATCGAACTGTTCCGGCGTGTGGGCGGGCTTCGCGGGGATCGTGAAGGCCAGCAGGACGCCGCCGATGGTGGCGTGGACACCCGACTTCAGAAGAAATATCCAGAGCAGGATCCCCGCCAGGACATAGGGAAGCGGATGCCGGATGCCTCCCCGGTTGAGCATCGTCAGGAACAGGAGCATGACGCCCGCCGAGCCCAGGCTCGCCCCGTCGATGGCCTGGGTGTAGAAGATGGCGATGACGAGGACCGCTCCCAGGTCGTCGACGATGGCGAGGGCGGTCAGAAAAATGATCACGTTCCGGGGAACCCGCCAGGCAAGCAATACGAGGATTCCCACAGCGAAGGCAATGTCCGTGGCCATGGGGATGCCCCAGCCCGCTGCAGCCGGTCCCGCCGGATTCAGCAGGAAGTAGATCAGCGCGGGTACAGCCATCCCGCCGGCCGCGGCCACCATCGGCAGGGCGGCGTCTTTCGGGCTCGAAAGCTCTCCCACCAGGAATTCCCGCTTCAACTCCAGTCCCACCAGCAGGAAGAACAGGGCCATGAGCCCCTCGTTGACCCAGTGATGGAGAGTGAGGCGAAGGAAAACCTCTCTGCCCGCCGTGATCCCGACGGTCTGCTCGAAAAGGTGGTGGATCCATCCGCCCCAGGGCGTATTGGCAAAGAGGATGGTGAATACGGTCGTCCCGATGAGCACGATTCCGCCCGCCGTGGTCTGCTTGAGAAAGCGCTCGAAGGGGCTCATGATGCGGCCGAAGAGTGTTTCCAGGGGGTAGGGTTTCAAATCCATGAGGATCTCTCCGGGATGTCGGGGGAATGGTGCCGCCGGAGCACGGGGCGGCAGCCGGACGGGGCAAAACGCACACCTGCACCCGGGGGCGGAGTCTCTGTGCTGAAGGCCTCTTGTAAAGGGGGCCATGAACCCCCGTCCGCCCGGGATTGCTCTGCCGGCGGGTCTGCAAAGCAGTGGTTTCATACCATAAAATGATGAAATATTCAAGGGATGGGGTCCCTTCCAGGCATGCGGCGGTGTGGTGGAGAGCCCGTCTCGAACAAAGCTCCGTTTGTCGACCGCGGCGAACCGGGAGAAGATGCCGGCTGGAGCGGATGTAGCCGGATTGCCGGGCGATTGCCGATAAGGGTTGCGCAAAGCGGTAAAAAATCGTAGAAGGCGGTTCCCGCCGGAACGGAATCGCGGGAAACCATTTCAGTTTTTTAGGGGACAAGGGCATGGCAGCGAAGAAAATCCTGATTCTGGGCGTCAACGGCTTCATCGGCCACCACCTGACCAACAAGATCCTGGACGAGACGGACTGGCTGGTCTACGGCATGGACCTGGCGGAAGACCGGCTCGGCCGCGCCCTCAACAACCCGCGGTTCCAGTTCCTCGAGGGCGACATCGCCATCAACCGCGAGTGGATCGAGTACCACGTCAAGAAGTGCGACGTCGTCATGCCGCTGGTGGCCATCGCCACGCCGAAACTCTATGTGGAGGATCCCATCGGCGTCTACCAGCTTGACTTCGAGATGAACCTCAACGTCGTCAAGCAGTGCGTCAAGTACCACAAGCGAGTCGTGTTCCCCTCCACGTCGGAGGTCTACGGCGCCTGTGCGGACCCGGAGTTCAGTGAGGACGAGAGTTTTCTCACGGTGGGACCCATCCAGAAGGAGCGCTGGATCTACTCGTGCTGCAAGCAGCTCCTGGACCGGGTCATTTATGCCTACGGCACCCGGGGGCACCTGGAGTTCACCCTGTTCCGCCCTTTCAACTGGGTGGGACCGCGCCTCGACTCCCTCGACACGGCCAAGGAGGGCAGTTCACGGGTGGTGACGCAGTTCATCGCGGAGCTGCTCATGCGACGGCCCATCACCCTCGTCGACGGCGGACACCAGAAGCGCTGCTTCACCTACGTGGACGACGGCATCGACGCGCTGATCCGGATCCTGGCGAACAGGGACGGCGCCTGCAAAAACGAGATCATCAACATCGGCAACCCCACGAACGAGTGCTCCGTCCGGGAGCTGGCCCATCTCCTGAAGGGAATCTTCACGGAGCACCCGGACCACCGGAACGACGAGGCCTACTCGGAGATCATCGAGAAGCCCGCGGAGGACTTCTACGGCAAGGGATACCAGGACATCTACACCCGCAAGCCCAGCATCGAGAAGGCCCGGCGCCTGCTGGGCTGGGAGCCGAAGGTGAGCCTGGAGGAGTCGATGCGGCGGACGCTGTACTCGTTCCTGGAAGAGAACAAACTCTGACAATCAACAGGCTGTTGAAAAAGGGCGTCTGCTGTGTTGCCCTCATCCCGCTCCGCTCGACGTACGAGAGAGTACGACCCGCGGCGCGGGATTTCGGGCGCCTTGCATCCGGGCATTTTTGAACAGCCCGCCCCATAATTCCGGCAGGGGCGTCCCAATTGCTCCTCTGGAAACCCCCGGTCGCACCCCCACGAACATTGGTCGGGGCACGGGGGCTGCCACGGGGGCTTCCGTTGTCGCGGACGTTTTTTCCCGCGTTCCCTTGTCGACTACCTGTCAGGCTGGAGGGATGGGAAAAAAGTCCTGATCGCTCCTCTGGAAACCCCCGGTCGCGCCCCCGCGAACATTGGTCGGGGAGTGGGGGCTTTCCAGAGCGCGAATAGCGGCTTTTTCGGGGTACCCTGCCGTCGCAACGTAGCACCCGCAAAGCCATCCGTCTCTGCGCCCCTGGGCGCGAGTTATGACTTTGCAGCGGAGCGAGACGCTGCAGGGTCGAAAAAACGCTCTTGAGCGCGAGGGAAGCCTCTCTCCCGCAATGCTCGAACGTCGTGCGACCCGTCTCGATTCCTTGTGAAGCGGAAGGGTGGATGGATAAGTAAGGATAAGAGGAGGGTGATGGATCCCGTCCTGGGCCTGAAAATCGATGTGGATACCTACCAGGGGATGAAGAACGGGGTACCCCGTCTCCTGGATATCCTCGGGGACTTCGGCCTGAAGGGGACCTTCTTTCTCAGCGTCGGCCCCGACGCCTCGGGTCGGGCGGTCCTCCAGCTCTTGAAGAATCCCCGGTTCCTCAAGAAGATGCTCCGGACGAACGCTCCGGGGCTATATGGTTTCCGGACCGCACTCTACGGCACGCTCCTGCCGTCACCCATGATCGCCCTGTCTTTCCCGGGACACGTCCGGCGTATCCTGGACGGTGGACACGAGGTCCAGTTCCATGCCTGGGACCACCGGCGCTGGCAGGACGACCTCACGGAGAAATCCCGGGAGTGGATCGCGGACTGGTTCGAGCGGGGGATTGGGGGATTCCGGTCCCTCACGGGCCGGCTTCCGGAGGCCTTCGGCGCCCCGTCATGGAGGGTCGACGACCGGGTCCTTTCCGTCCTGGCCGGATACCGGTTCGACTACCTGAGCTGCACCCGCGCGGCGGAGCCTTTCGTGTACGATACCCTGGGGATTCCCGAGATTCCTTCGAATCTTCCATGCTTCGAGGAGGCCGGCATCGAGGGGGCCACGGAGACGGTCCTTCGGGCCCTCCGGGGAGGGGGCCGCCACGTGCTTCCCGTTCACGCCGAGGCGGAGGGGGGCATCTGGGACCGGCCCTTCATGGACCTTCTCGAACGGATCCGGTCCGCCGGATGCCGTGTTGCTACCCTGGGGGAAATAAAAGAGGAACTGGATACCGCGACGCTGCTGCGGCGACGTCCCCGCCTGGAGCTTCTCCAGGGGCGGGCGTTTCCGTGTGCGGTCTGAGGGCGCGGGCTTTCGGGCGCATGCCGCCGGAACTCCACCCTTCATAAAAGAGAGGAACGAACATGAGAACAAATCGATGGATTGTCGCTGCCTTGTTCGCCGTTGTGCTGATCGTCCTGCCGATGGTCTCGTCGCTCATCGACCTGTACGTCGACTGGCTCTTTTTCATGGAGACGGAGTACACGAGCGTCTTCACGAAGACCCTGGCGACACAGGTCGCCTCCGGATCCGTCCTCGCCCTGCTGTTCCTCGTCGTCGCGCTGGCAAACCTGTTCCTTGCCAATCGGATTGTGTTTCCCCCGCACACCCCATACCAGATCGGCGGTGCCCCCCTCCCGATTCCTCCCGGGGCCGTGAAGGGGGTGCGCCTCATTATCACGGGCCTGATTCTGCTGTTTGCGATGGTCGTGGCGGGCAAGTGGGGGGCCTCCCTCTGGGACGACATCCTGCTGTTCCTGAACGCCGGGACCGTCGGCATTAAAGATCCGGTCTTCGGAAACGACATCGGGTTTTATCTCTTTCAGTTTTCCCTTCTCGATTCCTTCAAACAGGTCGTGGATTTCTGCCTGATCCTGACCGCCATCGTGACGGGGATTTTCTACTTCCTGGGCGGCGGTGTCCTGCTTACGCAGCGGCAGATCCATGTCGATCCGCGGGTCACCCGGCACCTGGGAGTCCTGCTGGGCCTCCTGATTGTGAACATGGGCTTGGGCTTTTACCTCGATTCCCTGCGCATGCTCTACTCCGACCACGGGGTCGTCTTCGGGGCGAGCTACACCGACGTCCACGCCCGGCTCCTCGGATACCGGATCCTGACGGTGCTCACCCCCCTGGCCGGCATCGGCGTGATCGCGGGAATCTTCCGGAAAAACATGAAGTGGGCGGCGGCTCCTCTGGGGCTCGTGTTTGTCGTGTATTTCCTGGGCATTGCGATCTACCCGGCGGTCCTGCAGAAATTCAAGGTGACCCCCAACGAACTGCTCCTGGAGACTCCCTTCATCGAGAACAACATCCGCATGACCCGGCTGGGCTACGACCTGGACCGTATCCAGGAGATTCCCTTCGATGTCGCCTACAACCTCACGGGCCGTGACATCGACCGGAACGATGCGACCATCCGGAACATCCGCCTCTGGGACCATGCCCCGCTCTTGCGCACCTACAGCCAGTTGCAGCAGATCCGGACATACTACCGGTTCACGGACGTCGACAACGACCGCTACACCGTTGACGGGAAGTACCTTCAGGTCATGCTGTCGCCGCGGGAGCTGTCCTACGCCGACCTGCCGAGCAAAACCTGGATCAACGAGCGGCTCATCTTCACCCACGGCAACGGACTGACCCTGGGGCCGGTGAGCCGGATCAGCAGGGAGGGGCTGCCGGAGTTCTTCATCAAGGACATCCCGCCTGTGGGGAGCACGGACCTGAAGGTGACACGCCCGGAAATCTATTACGGGGAGATGTCCAACGACTACGTTGTCGTGAAGACGAAGATCCCCGAGTTCAGCTACCCAACGCCGGAAGGAAACATCTATACCTCCTATGCCGGGAAAGGGGGGACGGAGACGGGTTCCCCGGCACGCCGGCTCCTCTTCTCCATGAAGTTCAAGACGGAGAAGATCTTCTTTTCCTCCGACATCACCTCCGAGAGCCGGATCCTCATCTACCGGAACGTCCGGGAGCGGATCCGGAAAATCGCCCCCTTCCTCCTCTTCGACGCGGACCCTTACATGGTGATCGACGGGGAGGGAAAGCTGGTCTGGATGGTGGACGCCTATACGGCCTCGTCCCGGATGCCGTATTCGAAGCCGGCTCCCCGCAACAACCCCCTCGTGCGGAACGCCAACTACATCCGGAACGCCGTCAAAGTCACCGTGGACGCCTATGACGGCAACGTTCTCTTCTATGTCAGCGATCCCGGTGACAGCATCATCCAGGCCTACATGCGGATCTTTCCGAAGCTGTTCCGGAGCCTGGAGGAGATGCCCGCCGTCCTGAAGCGCCACATCCGGTATCCCCAGTCGCTCCTGCAGCTCCAGGCCTCCCTGTACACGGCCTACCACATGACGGATCCGAAGGTGTTCTACAACAAGGAAGACCTCTGGGACGTCCCGGTTTTCAACGATAAATACATGCAGCCGTACTACACCATCATGAGGCTGCCCGATGCGAAGAAGGAGGAGTACATCCTTCTCCTTCCCTACACGCCGGCCAAGCGGGACAATCTGGCGGCGTGGCTGGCGGCGCGCTGCGACGCCCCCGAGTACGGAAAGCTCGTGGTTTACACCTTTCCCCGGGACCGGCTCATCTTCGGGCCCAAGCAGGTGGATGCGCGGATCAACCAGGATTCCTATATTTCCCAGCAGCTGACCCTCTGGAGCCAGCACGGCTCCAGGGTGATCCGGGGAAGCCTGCTGGTCATCCCCATCGAGCGGTCCCTCCTGTACGTGCAGCCGCTGTACCTTGCCGCCTCGGACGCGGTTGGACTGCCGGAGCTCAGGCGGGTCATCGTCGCCTACGAGAACGAAGTGGTCATGGAGGAGAACCTCGACCTGGCCCTGCAGCGGCTCTTCGGGGCACGGAGGGCGGCGGTCGCCTCCGCGGCGGCGGGAGCGCCCCCGGCGGCGGACAGGCAGGCATCCCTCCGGGACCTGGCGGCGGAGGCCATGAAGAACTATCAGCGGGCCCTGGAGATGCAGCGACAGGGCAACTGGGCGGGTTACGGGGAGGAGATCCGGAAGCTGGAACAGGTCCTGAAAAAAATGGCCAATTGACTTGTCCGGAGCGGGGAAATGAGGTAGGGAACTCTGCCGGTCCTCCCGATGGCGGGCCGGCCATGCCAACTCACGGACGTGCCAGCGGATGAAGCTCCTTAGACGCCTATACGATTGGGTCCTCCACTGGGCCGAAACACCCTACGGGGCGCCGGCCCTGTTCGTTCTCTCCTTTGCGGAGGCGTCGTTCTTCCCCGTTCCGCCGGACCCGCTGCTCATCGCCCTGGTGCTGGGCGCCCAGTCAAAGGCATTCCGCTTCGCAGCCAACTGTACGATCGCCTCCGTCCTTGGGGCGCTCCTGGGCTACGGGATCGGTTACTTCGTCTGGTGGGACGCCCCGAACGTATTTTCCCCGGTGGCCCTGTTCTTCTTCGATAACGTCCCCGGATTCACTGTGAACATGTTCCGCTACATCCAGGGTCTTTTCGAGACCTGGAACTTCTGGATCATCTTCACCGCCGGCTTCACCCCCATCCCCTACAAGGTCTTCACCGTCTCCGGCGGGGCCTTCGACGTGAACCTGCCCATGTTCCTGATCGCTTCGGTCGTCTCCCGGGGCGCCCGGTTCTTCCTGGTGGCCTTCCTGATCTGGAAGTTCGGGGGGCCCATCAAGAGCTTCATCGACCGGTACTTCAACTGGCTGGCCGTCCTTTTCACCGTACTTCTCGTCGGCGGCTTTGCCGTCATCAAGTATTTCCTGTAACTCTTCCGGGCTTGCCCCCACCGAGGCCGAAAACGACCCATTTCGTTGACGCGAGGGATCGTAATCGATAGACTGCCTTCCGGACTTTCCGCTGAACAAGGCGGGGCAAACGGCGCGGGGAAAGACACCCGGCGGAATTCGAGAAAGGAGGAAACCCGACGATGGAAACCCTGCTCTGCAAACACTGGCACCACTGCCGGTCCCGGGATGTGGCCGATTTCCTGGACACCGACCCCGAGCGCGGGCTCTCGCTTTTCGAGGTCAAGCACCGCCAGGAAAAGTTTGGTCCCAACACGGTGACCGTCAAGAAGCGGACCGGTCCCCTCATGCGATTCCTCAAACAGTTCCACCAGCCCCTCGTCTATATCCTTCTGGCCGCCGGGGGAATTACCGCACTCCTTCAGGAATGGGTCGATTCCTCGGTCATCCTGGGAGTCGTCCTGGTCAACGCCGTCATCGGCTACATCCAGGAGGACAAAGCGGAGCGGGCCATCGAGTCCCTGAAAAATCTGATGACCACCACCTCGACGGTTCTACGGGATGGAAAGCGCATCGCTGTTCCCTCGGCGGAGCTCGTGCCCGGCGACATCGTGCTCCTCCAGTCGGGCGACAAGGTTCCGGCGGACCTGCGCCTCCACATTTCGCGGGAACTGCGGATCGACGAATCGGCCCTCACGGGGGAGTCGGTGCCAGTGGAGAAAACGGAGGCGGAGCTGCCGCCCGATACGATCCTCGCCGACCGGAAGAACATGGCCTACGGCGGGACTCTTGTCAGCTACGGCCAGGGGCGGGGGATCGTCGTCGCCACTGGGGACAAGACGGAGACGGGCCGGATCTCCGAGCTGGTCGCGGGGGCGGCGGACCTGTCGACCCCTCTGACAAAAAAAATCGCCCGGTTCAGTACGATCCTCCTCTGGGCCATCCTGGTCCTGGCGGGCCTGACCTTCGGCGTTGGACTCTGGAGGGGCGAGAGCGCCGTCGACATGTTCATGGCCGCCGTCGCCCTGGCGGTGGGGGCCATCCCGGAAGGGCTTCCCGCGGCGGTGACGATCACGCTGGCCATCGGCGTAAGCCGCATGGCCCGGAAACGGGCCATCATCCGGAAACTTCCCGCCGTGGAGACCCTGGGCAGCACCACGGTCATCTGCTCCGACAAGACGGGGACTCTCACGGAGAACCAGATGACGGTCCGCCGGATCTACGCGGGAGGCGATTTTTATGACGTTTCGGGGGTCGGCTACACTCCGGAGGGTTCGTTCTCGATCACGGGGAGGGATCTCCAGGCGCCGCTCCCGGAGGCACTGGCGGAATGCCTTCGGGCGGGTCTCCTCTGCAATGACGCCAGGCTCCTCCGGGAGGACGACATCTGGAAGATCCAGGGAGACCCCACGGAGGGGGCCCTGATCGTTGCCGCCGCCAAGGGACGACTGAACGCGGAGGAGACCGCCGGCGCCTTTCCGCGCCTCGACTCAATCCCCTTCGAGTCGGAGCGCCAGTACATGGCCACCCTCCACGGCGGCGGAAAGGGGGGTGCCGGAATCGTCTATTTCAAGGGGGCCGTGGAGCGTATCCTGACGAAGTGCGAAAACACTCTCGAAGCCGGAGGCGGCCTCCAGCCTGTTGATCGCACGGTGGTCCAGCAGGCTGCGGAGGACATGGCCGCCGGGGGTCTCCGGGTGCTGGCCCTTGCCAGGAAGGAAATGCCGGCGGGAAGCACCCGCATCGACGGGGAGGATGCATTTTCCGGCCTGACATTTCTCGGGTTTCAGGGAATGATCGATCCGCCGCGGCCGGAGGCCCTGGAAGCCGTGCGGCTCTGCCGGGCCGCCGGGATCGAGGTGAAGATGATCACCGGGGACCACGCCCTGACAGCCGCGACGATTGCCCGCCAGATCGGGATCGGGCGGCCGGACGGCGGGGAGGAGGCCGCCCCGGCGGCGTTGACCGGCCAGGATCTGGCCCGTCTCGGCGACGACGAGATGATCCGGGCCGCAGCGGAGGTCTCCGTCTTTGCCCGCGTGGCGCCGGAGCAGAAACTGCGCCTCGTGGAGGCGCTCCAGGCCCGCGGGCAGATCGTGGCCATGACGGGGGACGGCGTCAACGACGCCCCGGCCCTGAAACAGGCCGACATCGGCGTGGCCATGGGCATCACCGGAACCGACGTGGCCAAGGAGGCGGCGGACATGGTCCTCACGGACGACAACTTCGCCTCCATCACGCGGGCCGTGGAGGAGGGGCGCCGCGTCTTCGACAACCTCGTGAAGTTCATCATCTGGACGCTCCCGACGAACGGCGGCGAAGGGCTCGTCATCCTGGCCGCCATCCTGACGGGGACGACCCTGCCGATTCTTCCCGTTCAGATCCTCTGGATCAACATGACCACGGCGGTCCTCCTGGGCCTGATGCTGGCCTTCGAGCCCCAGGAGAAGGACGTCATGGAGCGTCCGCCCCGGGACCCCCGGGCGCCGCTCCTCGACAAGGTGATGATCGGCCGGATCCTCCTGGTGACGATCCTCATGCTGGGAGCCGTCTTCTCCCTCTTCCTCTGGCAGAAGGGACAGGGATATCCCATCGAGGTTGCCCGCACGGTGGCGGTCAACCAGTTTGTCATGATCGAGCTCTTCTACCTTTTCAACTGCCGGTCCCTGACCCGCTCCGCCTTCCGCATCGGCTTCTTCACCAACCCCTGGGTCCTGGTCGGATCGGCCGTGATGGTGGTCCTCCAGCTTCTGTTCACCTACACCCCCGTCATGAACCGGCTCTTCCAGACGGCCCCTGTCTCCATCCGGGATTGGGGTATCATATTGTTGATTTCATTTGGTGTTTATCTGGCCATCGGCCTGGAAAAGATGGTGCGAAACTGGAAGAAGTCCTGAATCGGAACCTTCAAGGAGCAAATCATGGGCAAGACGGCGGACATGATGCTGGACGAAATCGGCGGGATCATCCGGGGCGGCCTCGATGAGGACGGAACGCTCCACATCCTCAGGATCCTCGACGGTCCGATCTATCCGAAGGCGTTCCTGGAAGAGATGACGCTCTACAGCGAGATGCTCCCGCTGGGGCGCGAGCATCCTTTCACGCCGGAGCAGCGCTGTCTTCACTTCCTGTGGGACGCCTTCGACCGGCTCCCCGTGTCCCTGGACGCGAATTTCGGGATCCTGTTCCGGAGGCTGATCGCGGAGCGCCTGTTCAAGAAGTGCGGCGCCGGGTTCATCGCGGAGGAAAACTGCCGGTTCAACTTCGGGCAGAACATCGAGGTCGGCGATTTCGTCTTTTTCAACCGAGGCGTGTTCGTGGATTCCAAGGGGGGAGTCACCATCGGTAGACACGTGGCGCTGACGGAGGACGTGCGGATCTTTACGCACAGCCACTCGGAATCGTCGCACATCGTCCGGGAATACAGGCCGGTTATCATCCGGGATTACGCGAAGATCTATTCCGGTGCCGTCATCCTCCCCGGTGTCACCGTCGGAGAACAGGCAATCGTGGCCTCACACTCCATGGTGGTCAAGGACGTCCCCGCCAACTCGCTCGTGGCCGGGATCCCCGCGCAGGTCGTCCGGATGAGGAAGACGGAGGGGAGGGAGGGGGAGGAGTTGGACCACCTCTGGCTATTCTGACGGACGGCCGCTGAAAAGGAGCCGTCTGCTGCGTTTCTCTCGTCCTTTGCCGCTCGACGTACCGAACAGTACGACTCGCGGCTCAGGACTTTGAGAGTTATTCCACCATTCCCCTTTTCCGTTTTTCCTCGTGCTGGAGAAAAAGGCCCATGCCCGTCTTCAGGCGGCCGAATCCCATGGCCTGATAAAAGCCTTCACGTCCCGGGCTTGCGTAAAGGATGACGTTGCAGGCCCCGACCTTTTTCAGGATCGTCCCCATGATGAGCTTTCCCACGCCCTTGCCCCGGTGTTCCGGAACGACCGCCATATCGTACACGGCCGCCTGGTAGGCCCCGTCGGAGATGGCCCGGCCGAAGCCGATGATCCGCTCGCCCTCGTAGATGAAGACGACGGCCTCGCTGTTTTCGAAGGCCCGTCGATGGCGGGCGTGGTCGTAGAAACCCATCCCCGCCTCCCGCAGTGTGGACTGGATTTGGTGCCAGTCCACTCCCTTGCAGTTCTCCTGGATCCTGTATTCCATCGTCTGTCCTCCCGGAAAGGCCGTGCGGGCGGTCCTTGCGAACGGCCGGGATTCCTGCCCGCGGGTCAACATGATCGGGGCGGATCATACTACACTTCACGGCCGGAGTGATAGCAGCCAATGCGGAAATGCGACATGAAATGCAGACGGGTCCCGGTTCCGGGGATTCAGGGAAAAGCTCGGAGGAAAAGTGGTTGCGCCGCGGGACGATTGATATTATCAATGCCTGTCGGTTGCCTGTCTTCCATCACATCCCTCGGATAAGGAGGCGGAGCATGGCCAGAAAGATCGCCTTCACGAACCAGAAGGGCGGCGTCGGCAAGACGACCGCCGCCCTGGGGCTCGCCGGCGGATTGACCCGCCGTGGTAAGCGAGTCCTCCTGGTCGACCTGGACGCCCAGGGAAACGCCTCGGCCTCCCTTGGACTGATCATCGAGGGAGAAAAGCCGACCGTCAAGGACCTCCTGGCGGAGGGCGGAAATCCATCGGAGTTCATTGTCCCCACGGATGAGGCGGATGTCCTGCCGGCCAACAACGCCCTCAAGGACATAGAGCCCATCCTGCACCGTGACGACGGCGTACGGCGCCTGAAGAAGCTCCTCGCCCCCCTGGAGCGGTCCTACGATTTCATGCTCTACGATTGCCCTCCCAGCATCAATATCTTCACGCGGAGCGCCTTGGCGGCGGCGGACGAGGTCATCGTCCCGGTGGAGGTGGGTTTCTTCGCCATCCTTGGACTCAAGCAGCTCCTGGAGGAGATCGAGGGGATCCGGAAGGAGTACAACCGAACCCTGAAGTTCCGGGGAGTCCTGCTTTCCAAGTTCGACCGGCGGACGGTCCTGTCCGACCAGATCCTGCAGGTTCTCCGGGACGACCTGGGGGAGCGCCTTCTTCGCACGGCCATCCGGGTAAACGTGGACCTGGTGAAGGCCCAGATCGCCCAGAAAAGCATTTTCGATTACGGTCCCCGGAGTGCCGGGGCCGAAGATTTCCAGGCCCTGACGGAGGAGATACTGTATGGTTAGGAAGAACGAGGAACTGCTCAACAAACTGAGCGCCCTGAAGCCGTCCGCGCCGACCCGCACGAGGTCTGTGAAACCGGCGAAAGGAAAGGCCGGCGGCGGGTCTCCGGGGACGAGCGAAAAACGCAGATCCTCCGGCCGGGCGAAAACGCCGGCATCGAAGTCCTCTCCCCCGGGTGCGGCGGGAAAGAAGAAGGATCGGGCGAAGACGGCCGACGCAGCCGGCAGGAAGGGCGCCCCGTTGAAAGCGTTCGCCGTGAAAGCGGCAGGGGGAAAGAAGACACCGGAACCTGAGACGCCGCTCCGGAAACCGAATGCACCGGATGAACGGGCGGCGCAAGCCCCGGTCACACCAACGGAAAAGCGGGAAGGATTGTCGACGGAGACAGGAAGTCCCTTCCGCCCGGACGCCTGGAAGACGGGCTTCTTCCGCTTCATTCCGGGGATGGACGGCGCGACCATCGGGGATCCGTCCTTCTGCCGCCGATCATGGTTCGACGGCTGGTTTCGCTTCTCCCGCCTGATCCTTGAGGTCGCGGATCTCCAGTGGAAGGTCATGTTGAGCCTGGCAAGGCCATGGCCGGGAGGGCGCTGATGGAGCTGCAGGGGTTTCAGCGGAAATACCTCCGCGGCCTCGCCCACGGGATCAAGCCGCTGGTCCTGATCGGACAGGCGGGCCTCACCGGGGGCGTCCTGGCGGCTGCGGAAGGAGCCTTGGCCGAACACGAGCTGATCAAGGTCAAATTCAACGATTTCAAGGAAAAGGACCGGAAGGAGGATCTCGCCGCGAGGATCGGGGCTGCCACCGGGTCGTCCCTCGTGGGGCTCATCGGACACACGGCCATTTTCTACCGGATGCAGCCGGACCCGAACCGGCGGCAAATCCATCTGCCCCAGCGCTCCTCCTGACGGAATCCCCGGGACCGGCAGCCGCCCCTCACGGGTGGTGCGATTCCGTCCATCCCATCGAAACTCTTCAAGAGTCTCGGTTGACCGTACGCGTTATTTCGTTGACCTTCCTGCGGAAATCTGCTAATTAGTCCGCTCCGGTTCAGGAGTTGACCGATATTACAGGGAAACGTGTTGATTCTGTGATCGATCTGCATACCCATTCCATCTTCAGCGACGGAGAGCTGATCCCCTCCGAAATGGCCCGGCGGGCCCAGGACAGGGGATATCGCGCCCTGGCCGTCACCGATCATGGGGATCACTCCAACGTGGATTTCATCGTGCCCCGGATTGCAAAGGCGTGCCGGAAGCTCTCGGGTGCATTGGGAATGCCCGTCATCCCGGGAATCGAGCTGACCCACGTCCCGCCGGAATACATCGCTGAACTGGTCCGGGAGGCCCGGGATCTGGGAGCCCGCATCGTCGTCGTTCACGGGGAGACCATCGCCGAGCCCGTGCTGCCGGGGACGAACCGGGCGGCCATCGAGGCGGCCGTGGACATCCTGGCCCATCCGGGTCTGATTTCCGAGGCCGACGTGATGCGGGCCAGGGAGCAGGGCGTGTGCCTCGAGATCTCCGCCCGGAAGGGGCACAGCCTCACGAACGGGCATGTGCTTGGCCTGGCCCGCCGATTTGAAGTTCCCCTGATTCTGAACACGGACAGCCACGGGCCGCAGGATCTCATCACCCGCGACCAGGCCGTCCGCGTGGCCCTCGGGGCCGGCATGAACCTACGGGAAGTGGAAGAAATGATGAGAAATTCCGAGGAGATTGTCCGGCGGGCCACCGCCGGGGGGTCCTGATTCCGTCCGGGGCCGCGCCCCGTACCCGCCATCGCCCCTCCCCGCGGTTGCCGCCTGCCTGGAAGAGACGCGTCATGAAACCAAAAAAAGCAGCAAAAGGAAAGAAGTCCAAACGATCCACCGGATCGCTCAAGATCTGCCTCCTGACCTACCGGGGCAACCCGGCCAGTGGCGGGCAGGGGGTCTACATCAAGTACCTGAGCCGCGCCCTCCGGGACCTGGGGCACAAGGTGGACGTCATCTCCGGTCCCCCCTACCCGGAGGTGCCCGAGGAGGTCACCCTTCACAAGCTTCCGGGCCTCGACCTGTACAATGCGGATCACCTGTTCCGCCCGACCCGGTACCGGGATCTCCTTTCGCCGGTCAACACCATGGAGTTTCTGGACATGTGCCTGGGAGGGTTTCCCGAGCCCAGGACGTTCGGGACCCGCGTCCACCGCTGGTTCCGCGATCGGAAGCCGGCCTACGACATCGTCCACGACAACCAGTGTCTGTCCTGGGGCATCCTGGATCTGGAAAAGCTCGGCTACCCGACGGTGGCAACGATCCACCATCCCATCACGGTGGACCGCGATACGGAAATCGACGCCGCCCCGAACCTGCTGAAGCGGCTCAAGGTGCGCCGCTGGTACTCCTTCCTGGACATGCAAATCAAGGTCTCCCGGCTCTTCTCGCAGATCATCACCGTCTCCGAGTGTTCGAAAGGCGACATCAGCCGGGCGTTCGGGGTGCCGGAGGATAAGTTCCGGGTGGTTCCCAACGGCATCAACATGGACTTCTTCTATCCCGCCAACGGGAACGGACGCCCGGAGAACACGATCCTCGTGACCAACAGCGCCGACACGCCCCTCAAGGGGTTGCGATACCTCCTGGAGGCCGTCGATTCCCTACGGCGGCGCCGTCCGGTGAAACTGACCGTCATCGGCCAGCCCAAGAAGGACGGGGCCATCGAACGCCTCGTCAAAGAGCTGCGGCTGGGCGACACGGTGACGTTCACCGGCCGCATCGCCTGGGAGGCTTTTGCCGGGTATTACGCCAAGGCCACGATGGCCGTCATCCCCTCCCTGTACGAGGGGTTCGGAATGCCCGCCGGTGAGGCGATGGCCTGCGGCGTGCCCGTCATCAGCACGACCGGCGGGGCGCTCCCGGAAGTGGTGGGAGACGCTGGCATCCTGGTTCCCCCGGCCGACCGGGAGGCCCTGGAGAGAGCCATCGAGGATCTCCTGGACAACCCGAAAAAGAGGGAGGAACTCGGGCGGGCCGGCCTGGAGCGCGTCAAAGGAGCGTTCACCTGGCGGCATGCCGCCCAGCGGGGCGTGGATGTCTACCGGGAGGCCATGAATGCTCACCGTCGACTTTGAGCGCCTGGACCTCCGGCCGGGAATGAGGGTTCTCGACGCCGGCTGCGGGACAGGCCGGCATATCTGTGAGGCCTTCCGGAGGGCCGATATCACCGCCGTCGGGCTTGACCTGAGCGAAGAGGACCTCCGCAAGGCCGGGGGCACCCTCTGGGTTATGAGCCAGGAGAACGGCTGCCGGGGCGCCGTCATGGCCATCAAGTCCGACGTGACGCGGCTGCCTTTTCCCGACGGGGCCTTCGACGTCGTCATCTGTTCGGAGGTGCTGGAGCACATCCCGGACAACCGGAAGGCCGTGTCCGAACTGATGCGGGTTCTCCGGCCAGGCGGGGATCTGGTGGTGAGCGTTCCCCGCTGGCTCCCGGAGCGGATCTGCTGGGCTCTCTCGGAGGCCTACCACAACGAGCCGGGGGGCCACATCCGGATCTACCGGAAGCGGGAGATCCGACGCCTCCTGGAAGATGCGGGTGCCGCCTTCCGGGGGATCGATTATCGCCACGGCCTTCACGCCCCCTACTGGTGGCTCAAGTGCCTTGTGGGCCACAAGCGGGAAGACTCGCGGCCCGTGAATCTCTACAAGCGTTTTCTGGAATGGGACATCATGGAAAAACCCAGGCTCACGGTCATCCTCGACCGGATGCTGAACCCGCTGATCGCCAAGAGCATCGTACTCTACCTGAAGAAGGGTTGCTGATATGGAGCGAACCTCGACCCGCCCGGCCCTGAAGCCGGACCTGAGACTGGACGTGGAAGCCACCGCCGGATTCATCGCCGGTGTACAGAAGGAAAACGGGGAAATCCCCTGGTCCGTCGGCGGCAAGACGGACCCGTGGGACCATGTGGAAAGCGCCATGGGGCTCGTCGTGGCCGGACGCCTGGAAGAGGCGCAGCGTGCGTACCGGTGGCTTGTGGATACGCAGCTCCCGGACGGAAGCTGGTGGTCGGCGGTCCGGGGTGGTGTCGTGGAAGATCCGACGAAGGACTCCAACTTTTCCTCCTACGTCGCCGTTGGCGTTTTCCACTACGGCTTGGTGACCGGCGACTGGGATACGGCGCTTTCCTTCTGGCCGATGGTCGAGGGGGGGATCGAATACGCCCTGGGCCTCCAGGCCCCGACGGGAGAGATCTACTGGGCCCGGAACAAGGAGGGCGTTGCCGATCCCATGGCCCTCTTGACGGGATCCAGCTCGATCTTCATGAGCGTCAAGTGCGCCCTGGCCATGGCCGGGCGCCAGGGACGGAAGATGCCCCGCTGGGAGGAAGCCCTCGGGAAGCTCGGCCACGCCATCCAGCATAAGCCGAACCACTTCAACATGATCAAATCCCGCTTCTCCATGGACTGGTATTACCCGGTTCTCTGCGGCGCCCTCCAGGGGCAGGATGCCCGCCGGCGCATCGACCGCTACTGGGAGCGGTTCGTTGTCCCCGACTGGGGGGTCCGGTGCGTCTGCGACCGGCCGTGGGCGACCATGGCGGAGACGTCGGAACTGGTCCTGGCCCTGGATGCGGTGGGAGAACACGAACGGGCCAAGGCCGTCTTCAGCTGGATCCTGGACAAGAAGTACGACGATGGCTCCTACTGGATGGGAGTGACCTTTCCCGATGCCGTCATCTGGCCGGAGGAGCGGACGGCGTGGACGGCGGCGGCGGTGCTCCTGGCCTATGATGCGCTCTACGGACTGACACCGGGGGGCCGTCTGTTCCGGCACGGTTTCTGGGAAGACGGGGGCCCACGCTGAGGGGAGGAGGTCTTCAGGCGGTTCGGAGGGGCCCATGCTGAGAGAACACCGCCCGTATATCCTCAAGCGCCTCGACCAGGCCTTCCAGGTCTGGTACGCGGACTACTTTCTCCGGCCCCATTTCGACCGCCTGGGCCGGGGGGGGACCTACATGAAGCCTTGGTATGTGGAGGTCTTCGGAGGGCCCATCACACTCGGCCACTACGCCCACGTCATCGCCGCCCCCGACAAGAGGGTCCGCCTCACCGTCTGGTCCACCCTGGAGACGGGAGGGCGGATCGACATCGGCGATTACTGCCTCCTGTGTCCCGGCGTGAGAATCTCCGCCGCCCGGGAAATCACCATCGGCGACAGTTGCATGATGGCCCACGGGGCCTATATCACCGACGCGGACTGGCATGGTCTCTACGACCGCTCCGACTCCTCCCTGGCGGTGGCCCCCGTGAAACTCGGGAACAACGTCTGGATCGGGGACAGCGCCATCGTCTGCAAAGGAGTCACCATCGGCGACCACAGCATCGTCGGCGCCGGCGCCGTGGTGACCCGGGACGTTCCCCCCTACACGGTCGTGGCGGGAAACCCCGCCTCCTTCGTGAAGGAGCTGGACCCCGCGCTGCCCATGAAGACGCGGGCGGACTGGATGGCCGATCCCCGGGGGCTGGCGGAGGAGTTTGCAATCATCGACCGGCACCATACGAAGGGAAACACCTGGACCGGCTGGATCCGGTCCCTGCTATTTCCCCGCCGGGGAGACTGAGGTTCCCGGCCGCGCCCCCGCAGCGTGATGGTTCGATGGGAGTTTGGGGAAGGAACAACAGAAATATCCGTGGCAGTCGAGCCAGGAAAGGGAAAACCGATACCATGAAAATCGCCATCATCGCCCCGCCGTATCCCCTGGAAGAGGCGCCGGCGCCGCCCCTGGGGGTCAGCTACGTCGCCGCCGCCTTCGAGCGGGCCGGCGCGGAAGTGCGGATTTTCGACTACATCGTCAGCCGGTACACCCCGGAAAAGCTGATGGCCCAGTTGGATGCCTTCCAGCCGGATGCCGTGGGCGGGACATCGGTAACCCTGAATTTTCCCGCGGCGGCGCGGATCGTCTCCACCGTCAAGGAGCACAATCCGGACATCATCACGATGATGGGAGGCCCCCATGTGTCCTTCGACGCCGCGGGCACGCTGAACGCCTATCCCGGCATCGACCTCGTCGTTCGCGGGGAGGGGGAGGAAACCATCGCCGATCTGGCCGGGGCGATCCGGGACCGGAAGAAATGGAAAGGCATCCAGGGACTCTCGTTCCGCGAAAACGGGTCCATCGTGGAAACCGAAACCAGGCCTTTCATCCCGGACCTGGACGAGTTGCCCATGCCGGCGCGGCATCTCCTGCCCCTTTCGCGTTACCGGGCCCTGGGCTATCCGGTCAGCATCATCACGAGC
Organism: Syntrophales bacterium; assembly: GCA_035363115.1. Taxonomy (NCBI): domain Bacteria; kingdom Pseudomonadati; phylum Thermodesulfobacteriota; class Syntrophia; order Syntrophales; species Syntrophales bacterium. Next base: position 160,259 of record DAOSEM010000008.1, read on the forward strand.
CGGGGCTGCCCATACTCCTGCATCTTCTGCCAGGGCCGGCGGATGGTGGGGAAAAAGGTGCGCCAGCGGACGGCGGCGCGGGTTGTGGACGAGATCGAGCACATCCTGTCCTACGGCATCGACCGGATCAACGTGGCCGATGACCTCTTCGTCTCGAACAAAAGGAAGGTGCGCGAGGTCTGCGACGAGATCCGGCGGCGGGGGCTGAAGTTTGCCTGGAGCGCCTTCGCACGCGTGAACACGGTGGACCCGGAGACCCTGGCGATCATGCGCGAGAACGGCTGCGACAGCATCAGCTATGGCGTGGAGTCGGGGAACCAGGAGATGCTGGATCGGATCCAGAAGGGCATCAAGCTCGATCAGGTGCGGAAGGCCGTCCGGATGTGCAACGACGCGGGAATGATATGTCACGCCTCGTTCATCGCCGGTTTGCCCGGAGAAACCATGGAAACGCTGAAGGAGACGGACGCCTTTGCCCAGGGTCTCGGGGCCATGTACGGCTACCACATCCTGGCCCCGTTTCCCGGAACGACCGTCCGCGAGGAGATCGAATCCTACGACCTGGAGATCCTGACCAGCGACTGGTCCCTTTACGACGCCAACCGGGCCGTGACGCGGACCTCCGCCCTGGGGCCGGCCGACATCGAGGGCTTCGTGGCGGAGTTCGAGGGGACCATCGACGAGGAGTGGCAGCGCCTGATCCGGGCCTACCATGACGGCACCATCGCACCCTCGGACCATTTCAAGGTGGAGGGGCACTACCGGACACAGCTGATTTATAAGATTCTCGCCGGGGACCTGATTGAAAACCTGGGATCGTTCCCCGCCGCCGGGGATCCGAAAGAGACCCGGCCGGAGCTTTGCTGCCGCATCACGGAGGCATCCGCTGCGAGCCCGGCCCTGGTGGAGAAGGTGATCGGCGAGTTCGTCGACAAGGGATTCCTGAAGGTGGAGCGGCAGGGCGACCGTTACGGGTGGTTCTGGACCCACAACAACCGGCTGGACCGCCTGTAGCCTTACGGCCGGAGCTTTTCCCAGGCGGCCGCCGCAGCGGACGTCACGGTCCCGCAGGGGGCCCGCCGCAGGAGTCCCAGCGTTCCAATTGTGGGCAGCGCCTCGAAGAGACCCGAGGCAAGGGCCAGGTTGTAGACGCACCAGGGGGCCTGGCCGCCCTTCGCGGGATCGGGGAAGAGGTCGTGAATGGCGAGATAACCGCCCGGAATCAGGTGTGAGACCCAGGAGTTGTAATCGGTGAAGGCGGCCTCGAAGGTGTGGCCGCCGTCGATGAAGACGAGGGCAAGGGGGCTTCGCCAGTGGGCGGCGACCTCGGCGGAGCGGCCGATGATGGGAATGACCGTTCCGACCAGGGAAAGCTCCTCCAGGGTCTCGCGGAAAAGAGGGAGCGTGTCGATGCGGCTGGTTTTCGCGTCCAGGAGGTCCGGATCGAAATAGGCCTCTCCCGGCTGCTGCTCCTCGGAGCCCCGGTGGTGGTCGATGGAGTAAAGCACACCCCCTCCTTCCCGGCATCCCAGGCCGAGGAAGGCGGCGGAGAGACCGCAGTAGCTGCCGATCTCCAGGCAGGCGCCCAGGCGGCTGGCCTCCCGGGCCAGATCGTACAGCCGTTTCGCTTCTTCCTCCGCCAGAAATCCCTTGAACGTCCGACCGAGCAGTTCCCGGAAATCCATGCCCGCTCCCCCTTTCTTTTCGCCGCCCTTCCTATCATACCTGCCATCGCCGGGACAACCCGCTTCAACGGGAATGCGGCCGGGAAAGGCAAAAAAGGCGGCCCGCAGGCCGCCTTTGAAGTTTCGTTGGGTCGAGAGACAGGTTCTTCTTAGTAACGGCCGCGTCCGCCGCCACCGCCGCCTCGGTAACCGCCGCCGCCACCGCCGCCGGGACGTCCGCCGCCGCGATAGCCTCCTCCCGGCCTTCCTCCACCTTCGTCCTTCCGCGGCTTGGCCTCGCTGACGGTCAGTGTTTTCCCGTCAAGCTGGCCGCCGTTGAAGCGGGCGATAGCTTCCTTGGCCTCCTCGGGGGTTTCCATCTCCACAAAGCCGAAGCCCTTCGAATAACCCGTGTACCGATCCTTGATGATCGTGATGGAGACGATCTTGCCAACCTCCGAGAAGTTGGACCGCAGGTCGTCCTCGGTAACATTCTGCGTCAGGTTTCCTACATACAGTTTTTTGCTCATGCGATTTCCCCTTTCGTGGGTACATGCCCCGCAACGCAAAAGAGGCGATCCCGCGAAGAAGATGCGCCTCTCCCGAAAACGGTCATTACAGGGCTTTTACGTTGGCCGCTGCGAGACCCTTGCGGCCCTTCTCAATGTCGAACGAGACCCGCTGTCCCTCCTGCAAGGTCTTGAATCCACTGTCCTGGATGGCGCTGAAGTGAACGAAAATGTCTTCCCCCTCGTCCGTCTGGATGAATCCGAAGCCTTTCTTCTCGTTGAACCACTTCACCTTTCCTTCTGGCATGGTCTGACTTCCTCCTTTCCCGGGTTTGTCAAAGTCGGATAGTGACCGCGGCAGAAAGAAAAACCGCCGAGGCTCTTGGGGTCCGCGGCGGTCTACCTTGCACCTCAACACTGTCGGTACCCAACTTGATCTGCGAAAGAAACGGAACCCCCCTCGGGATGTTCCAAACGCGCCGAATGCTACTCGCTTCCGGAAAAAAAAGCAAGCCGTTTCCCGGATTTTGGAGGCTTCCCGCCGTCTGCGAGCGCCCGGTTGTTGCAGGGACGGCATGCCTCGGGGAGCCTGAATTTACCCTACTGCTGCCGTGTATTCACAGCGCCTCTGGTGGAATCTCCATCCTGCCCTGTGCTGTCGGGGGGAGGCTGGGAGGTCCGGAAGGGCTCAGACGGGGGTGCCGTCCCGGATGGCGCTGGAGATGCGGACGGTGGTCTCCCCGTTGCTGTGCCGCCTGCCGGGGCCTGTGATGCGGCGGATGTGCCGGGAGCGGTTGCCGCCTTTGCCGCATCGACCGTCGCCGGAGGTGGAGGCGCCCCGGGTGCCTTGCCGACCGGGGCGGCGCCGGGGGCCGCAGGGGAAGCGGACGGACCGCCGGAGATGCCGGCTTCCGGGGCCGGCTCCTGGAAGCGGGTGGTCTTCATCCGCCTCTGTTTCTTCGGGGTTTCCTCGGGAGGCATGTTGGAGATGTGCAGAGTGCCGTTTTCATCCGTCCACTGGTAGTACTCGGCCCCGGTGGAGACGTTCGTCCACAGAAACAACAGGACAAGCACCGGTGCCAGAAGGATGGAAACGCGATCCAGGCTTCTCCGGATTGTTTCCGAATTCATGGTTTCATCCTTTCTGCCTGTGTGGGTTCCCGCCTTCACCGGGCATCCTTTCCGGCGCTGGAGATGGAGAGGGAACAGTGGCGCACGCCCCGGGTCGCCTTCAGGCGGTTCGTCAGCTCCTGGATTTTGCCGGCCTTCCCGCGGACGGCGACGATCTCCAGGCAGTTGTCGTGATCCAGATGGACGTGCTGGGTGGAGATGATGAGTTTCTGGTAATCGTGCTGGATGTCGGTGATGCGGTTTTGCAGGTCCCGCTGGTGATGGTCGAACAGGAACGTGACAGCCCCGGCCACCTCCATGTCTTCCGCCCAGGCCTTCTTCACCAGTTCCTCGCGGATGAGGTCCCGCAGGGCCTCGGAGCGGTTGGTGTAGCGCCGCTCCCGGATCAGGCGGTCGAACTTGTCGAGGAGGCTCTTGTCGAGGGAAACTCCGAAGCGGACCAGTTCGGACATGGCGAAACCCTCCTGTGTTTTTCGGGTCTATGTATCAGGCAAAAGCCTTTCATGTCAATGCGATATGGGCTGCGAGTTCCTGCCGGGGGGGGGCCGATCCTTCAGCAGATCCGGGGAACCAGCTCCCCCGTGGGGAGGTCGACGACCCGGGAGCCGCCCACTGCGGTGTGCAGGATCAACCGGCCTTTTCCCGCCTCTGCAACGGCTCCGATGACGGCGGCGTCCCGGCCCAGGGGATGTCCCTTCATGGCCGAGAGGACCCGGTCCGCTTCCTCCTGTGGGCAGAACAGGGCCATTTTGCCCTCGTTCGCCAGGAAGAGCGGGTCCAGTCCGAGGATTTCGCACACCCCCCGCACCTCTTCCCGGATCGGCAGGCTCTTTTCTTCGATCGTGATTTCCAGGCAGGACTGGCCGGCGATCTCCGCCAGGATGGCCCCCAGCCCCCCGCGCGTGGCGTCCCGCATGCAGTGAACCCGTGAACTGGCGCCGAGGGCCGCCGCGACGAGCCCGTTCAGGGGCGCCGAGTCCGACAGGATCTCCGTCCGGAGGCCCAGGTCCTTGCGGACGCTCAGGACCGCCGCTCCGTGGTCGCCGAGGAACCCGCTCAGGATCACGGCGTCTCCCGGAGCGATGCTCCGGACGGAGAGGGGTGCGGGATAGCGGACGACACCGATCCCGGAGGTGTTGATGAAGATCCCGTCGGCGGCTCCCCGGGGGACGACCTTGGTGTCCCCGGTGACGATGCGGACCCCCGCCTTTTCGGCGGCCTCCGCCATGGAGCGGACAATCCGGTCCAGGTCCGCCAGGGGGAACCCCTCCTCCAGGATGTAGCCAGCGCTCAGGAACAGGGGCATCGCGCCGCAGACGGACAGGTCGTTCACAGTTCCGTGGACGGCCAGGGACCCGATGTCGCCGCCGGGAAAGAAAGGCGGTTGGATCACGTAGGAATCGGTCGTCAGGCAGATTTTCACTCCGTCGATCTCCGCGACGGCGCCGTCTTCCAGCCTTTCCAGCCAGGGGTTCCGGAAGAGGGGGACAAACCGCGCGGCGATCAGCTCGTGCGACAGCAGGCCGCCTCCGCCGTGCTCCAGCAGGATCCGGTCGTTGCTCATGTTTCGTGCCTCCGTGATGTTTCTTCCCGTTCTTTTTCTTTCAGGGCCTGTGCGGCGGCGATGATGGCCTGGCCGAGGGCGATCCCGCCGTCGTTGGCCGGAACCAAGCGGTGGCGCAGGACCTCGAAGCCCGCCCCTTCCAGGGAGGACGCGCACTCCTCCAGGAGCCGGCGGTTCTGGAAGCAGCCGCCGCTCAGGGCCGCCGTGCCGAGCCGGCTCGTCTCGCGAATGCGTCCGGCCAGGCCCGTGAGGGCCGAGGCCAGGGTGCGGTGGAACGATGCCGCCAGCGACGCCGGGCCTTCCCCCCGGAAAAGGCGCTCCATCAATTCCCGGATCGCCGGGAAGAGATCCAGGACGAGCACACCGTTTTCTTCTTTAACGGCAAAGGCTAGAAGCCGCCCCTTTTCCGTCCCGGCCAGGGCCTCCAGCTCCATCGCCGCCTGTCCCTCGAAGCTGACGCGGCGGCGGATGCCCAGGAGGGCCGACACGCCATCGAAGACCCTGCCGAGACTGGTTGTTGGAAGCCCGGCGAGGCTGCTGTCCATGATCCGCTCCAGCAGGTCCGGTGCCGTGCCGTCCGGAAGGATGCCGGACCGCCGGGCCGCCTCGGGCCAGGTGGCGCCGAAGGCCTCCCTCAGCAGGCTCGCGGCGGTGCGCCAGGGCTCCCGGATCGCCTTCTCGCCTCCAGGCAGGGAGAAGGGTTTCAGGTGCCCGGCACGGGTGAAATCCGTCTCCGTGGCCACCAGGAACTCACCACCCCAGGCCTGGCCGTCGGTACCGTATCCTGTGCCGTCCATGGCGAGGCCGATCACGGGGCCATGGGCGCGGTTTTCCGCCATGCAGCTCACGATGTGGGCGTGATGGTGCTGGACACGATAGACCCGCCGGTCCGTCAGGCCGGCGGCAAGGCGCGACGTGTGATAGCCGGGATGGAGGTCGCAGGCGACCCGGCTTGGGTCGCATTCGGTGATCCGCTGGACGAGGGCGATGCTCTCCTCGTGAAAATCCCTTGCCTGGGGCGTTTCCAGGTCGCCGATGTGGGGGCTGAGAAAGGCGGCGTCTTCCCGGACGATACAGACGGTGGCCTTGACCTGGGGGCCCAGGGCCAGGACGGAGGGGTATCTCCTCCGGAGCGCTACGGCCCGGGGGGTGTAGCCCCGGGCGCGCCTCATCACGGCGGGTCCGCCGGCGGCGACCATTGTGATGGAGTCGTCGCACCGGACCAGGATGTCCCGGTCGTGGACGAGGAAGCAGTCGGCAATGCCCTTCAGACGCGCCAGGGCCTCCCGGTTGCCGGTGCAGATGGGCTCGTCGGTCCGGTTGCCGCTGGTCATGACCAGGGCCTGGAAGTTCCCTTTCAGGAGCAGGTGCTGCAGCGGCGTGGAGGGCAGCATGATCCCCAGGGTGGCCATGCCGGGCGCCACCGACGGTGCCAGGAGTTTGCCCGGGCGCTTCGGGACCAGGACGATGGGCCGCTCGGGGGAGGCAAGCAGCTTTTCCTCTTCCGGTTTGAGGACCGCCAGCCGGCGGGCCGCGTCCACGTCCCGGACGAGGATCGCCAGGGGCTTCTCCTCCCTGTATTTTCTCTGTCGGAGCCGGGCGACGGCTTCCTCGTTTCCCGCCTCCACTCCCAGGTGAAATCCACCCAGACCCTTGATCGCCAGGATGCGGCCGCCCTTCAGGAGGCCGATGGCCTGCTCGATCTCATCGTCGGAAGTGACGGGACGGCCTTCGGCGTCCAGGAGCTGGAGGGACGGCCCGCAGACGGCGCAGGCGTTCGGCTCCGCGTGGAACCGTCGGTCGAGCGGGTCCTCGTATTCCCGGCGGCAGTCCGGGCAGAGGGGAAAACAGGCCATGGACGTGTTTTCCCGGTCGTAGGGGATGTCCCGGATGATGGTCAGCCGCGGGCCGCAGTCGGTGCAGTTGATGAAGGGGTAGCGGTATCGCCGGTCCCCGGGGTCGTCCAGCTCCGCCAGGCAGGCCGCGCAGGGGGCCACGTCGGGGGACAGGCGGACGCCCGCCTTCCCGGTGTCTTCGCTGGGAGCGATCCGGAAGTCCCGGTCTCCCCGGGGGGGTACCTCCGCGGACGCAACGGAAGTGACCTCCGCCAGCGGGGGCAGGGCATCGAGAACGTCCCCACCGAACCGGCGGACCGCCTCGGGGGCCCCTTCCACCTCAACGATCACCCCGTCGGTGCGGTTCTGGACGAATCCCGCCAGGGACCGTTCCCGGGCCAGCCGGTAGATGAAGGGGCGGAATCCCACGCCCTGGACGATTCCGGAGAAATGCCAGGCGAGGCGCATCGTTGCTGGCGCCCCGGCGGCGCTCCGGCCGGGCGCGGGCATGCCTATTCCACCCGCCGGCTTTGCATCCGTTTGGTGAGCCACGCGATCCACCCCTCCAGGCCTTCTCCGGTCTTGCAGGACACCTCGAAGATCTCGATCCCGGGATGGAGGGCCCGGGCGTCCCGGCAGGCCTTGGCGAGGTCGAAATCGACGTACGGGAGGAGATCGATCTTGTTGATGAGGAGAACCGACGCTTCCTGGAACATCAGGGGGTACTTGGCCGGCTTGTCGGCGCCCTCGGGGACGCTGAGGATCATGACCTTGTCGTTTTCCCCGATGCGGAACTCCGCCGGGCAGACCAGGTTTCCCACGTTTTCCACGATGAGGAGGTCCGTCTCGTCCAGGTTCAGGTCCGCCAGGGCCTCCCGGACCATGTTGCCGTCCAGGTGGCATCCCCCGCCGGTGTTGATCTGCACCGCCGGGATTCCCAGGGCGGCCACGCGGTCGGCGTCGAAAGTATCCTGGATATCCCCCTCGATGACGGCGATTCGGACCCGGTCGCGGAGGGCCAGGATGGTCCGCTCCACCAGGGAGGTCTTGCCGGCACCGGGGGAGCTCATCAGGTTCATGACATACAGGTTCTTCTCGTCGAACAGCGCCCGGTTTCCATCGGCGATCCGGTCGTTGGCGTCGAGGACGTTCTGAACGACTCTGACTTTCATGAAATTCCTCCCTTTGCTCTGGAATATTTGAAATGCGCCGCGCAGGTCCCCTCGGAGGACACCATGCAAGGACCCACGGGCTGCGAGGGTGTGCAGACGCGGCGGAACAGGGGACAGTCCTCGGGGGTGCGGACGCCCCGGAGGATCTCCCCGCAGGAGCAGCCCCTGATTTCTTCCGGGGGCATTTCCGGGACGGGATGACGGGATCGGGCGTCCCAGGTCCCGAAGTCATCCCGGAAAACGAGACCGCTTGCCGGGATTGTTCCCAGGCCCCGCCACTCGGCGTCGGAGGGACGGAACACCCGCTCCATCACCTCCCGGGCCCGGATGTTTCCCTCCGGTTTGAGCCCCCTCGTGTACTGGATCTCCACGTCGAATGTTCCCTCCGCAATCTGCCGGAGAAGCATCAGGATCCCCTCCAGGATGTCCGCCGGCTCGAACCCGGTAATGACCGCCGCCCGGCCCGAGGCGGGGATCCGCTCGTAGGCGGCGGTTCCCGTGATGGTGCTGACGTGGCCCGGGCAGAGAAAGCCATCGATATGGAGATCCGGGTCGTCCAGGAGGGCCTGGAGGACCGGCGGGACGACCTTGTGGACGGAGAAGACGGTCAGGTTGGACAGGCCGCGCTTCCGGGCCGCCAGGATCGCGGAGGCCACCGTGGGCGAGGTCGTCTCGAAGCCGATGCCCATGAAGACAATCTCTTTTAAAGACTCGGCTTCCGCCAGGGACAGGCAGTCCGCCGCGGAGGATACCACCCGGACGTCAGCGCCGTCGGCCCGCAGCAACTGCAGGCTGCGACCGCCCGAGCCGGGAACCCGCAGCATGTCCCCGAAGGTGGCAAAGACCACGTTTTCCCTGCCGGCGAGATGGAGGGCCGTATCCACGTCGCGGGTGGAAGTGACGCAGACGGGGCAGCCTGGGCCCGAGATCAGGCGGAGATTCCGGGGCAGAAGGGCCTTCAGCCCGTGGCGGGCGATCGCCTGGGTGTGGGTCCCGCAGACCTCCATCAGGGTGATCGTCCGGTCCCCGAGCGAGCCGGCCGTCTCCCCGATCAGGGCAAGCATGCCGCGGATCAGCGAGGGGTCCCGGTATTCGTCAATATATTTCATGGTCGATCAGCTCTTTCAGGAAGGCCAGTTTTTCCACGGCCAGGGCCTCGTCGATCCGATGGATGGCATAGCCCGCGTGGGAGATGACGTAGTCCCCGGGCCCGACCGGCTCGTCCACGATGTCGAGGCACACCTCCCGCGTCGTGCCGCCGATCTCGATGACGGCGAAGTTATCTTCGTCGATGGAAAGTATTTTCCCGGGAAAGCCGATGCACATGGTTTTTTACTCCTGACAGACTGCGGAATGGCTGTTTTCAGGCTGTTCAAAAAGGGTTGAATGCAAGGCGCCCGAAATACCGAGCCGCGAGTCGTACGTTTGGGTACGTCAGGGCGTCGGGGTATGAAAGCAACGCAGCGGGCAGCCCCTATTCAGCACCCGTCCACTTCCATTTCGATCAGCTTCATTTCCTCCGTCCCCCCCGTCAGCAGCACCTCGCTGCCGCCGCAGTCGGGACATTCTCCCGTGAAGGAGGGCGGCGACAGTTCCTTTTCACAGTTCAGGCAGTAGACGGTCACCGGACGGATGTCGAACCGGAGGACGGCCCCCTCGGCCCTGGTGCCCTGCGACTGGACGGAGAAGGCGAACCGGAGGGCCTGAGGATCGATGCAGGACAGGCGGCCGAAGGACAAAAGCAGGCTGTTCACCGTTTCGAAAGGGGTCTTCCGCGCCTGTTCCTCCACGATCTCCAGAAGTGACTGAACGAGAGACAGCTCATGCATCGCGCACCGGTTCCGTCCGGATGCCCAGGGCGTCCATCTCCTGCAGAAGAAGCTGTTCCATCACCGGCAACCGCCTCGTCATCTCCTCCGTCATCTCCAACCCCATGTCCCGCCACTGGTGCGGGACGATGCACAGGAAAGTGATTTCCGGCAGGTCGCCCATCATCTCGGCCTTGCACAGGACGTCGGAGAAGCTGACCTCGTGGGCCGTCGTGGGAGGGGGCAGATATGTAGACATCTCCTCATGGGTGAACCGGTAGATCGATCCCGGCGGATCCGGCAGCTTGATCGTATCGATGACAATCATCCGCTCGCATTGATCGAAAAGGCCCAGGAGGACGTACCCCAGGGTTCCCCCGTCCACGGCCTCCGCTTCTTCGGGCAAACGGTGGCGCTCCAGGAACCAGTGGAGAAAGTGAACCCCGAAGCCTTCGTCCTTCGTGATGATGTTGCCCAGCCCCAGGATGATGAGCTTCTTCTTTTCCATCATGGTGATGCTGCTGTTTATAAGGGAAGGGGGAAGCGCTTGACGGCTTCCCCCTTCCGGGAACGTTTTCAAGATCCGGCGATCCTGTCTCCGCCGCATTCCGGTCCGATCAGTGTTCTCCCTTCTTGAAGACGACGCCGCTGATCATGGAGGACACGGTGCCCTGCTTGAAGATCACGTCGTACCAGAAGGCCATGTAGATGTGGACGATGATGAAGAGCACGAAGGCCCAGGTCAGGACATGGTGGATGTATCGGACGGTGGCCAGCCCCCCCATGATGATCTCGAAAGGCTTGAGAACCGGATAGACCAGGGCCGTCCAGCCGGCATGGTATCCCGCCCCCATGAGGATCAGGCCCGTCAGGCAGATCAGGAACACCATGAAGAGAAGCCCGCCGTAGGCCAGGGACTGGAGCGGTCCGTACAGGTACTTGTGGTCCGGCGGCTCCTTGGAGACCAGCAGGTAGAACTTGACCTGTTTGACGGTGTTGGTGAAATCCGTCCAGGCGAAGAAGTCCTTCCAGTCGGCGTGGAACCGGGAGAAAACGGCCAGGTAGAGGCGCCAGACGAACAGGAACAGGAGCAGCACGCCGAAGAATACATGGACGCCTCGCGTGTTGCCCATGAAGAACTTGTTGACCGTTTCGCCCTGGGTCAGCGTAAAGGGGGAGGCGATGTAGAAACCCGTCACGATGAGGGCGAAGATGGAGAAGGCCATGATCCAGTGGTTGTAGCGGATGGCCACGGACCATTCCTTTTTCGGGACGATGTTTTTCATGGCAGACTCCTTTCTCCTATGCCACCCGGTACTTGCGGATCTCGTTGGTCTGCGGGTCGATGATGTGAACGGCGCAGGCCATGCAGGGATCGAAGGAGTGGATCGTCCGTATGATCTCCAGCGGCTGGTCGGCCTTGGCCAGTTTCAGGCCGATCAGGGACTCCTCGTAGGGGCCTCGCCGCCCGCCCTTGTCGCGGGGCGAGCAGTTCCAGGTGGAGGGGACGATGGCCTGGTAGTTGGCGATCACCTTGTCCTCGATGCGGATCCAGTGTCCCAGGGCTCCCCGGGGCGGTTCCGTCATGCCGCGTCCCTCGCCCTTCTTCGGCACGTCGCACTTCGTCCAGGTGCGCGTGTCGCCGGCCTTGACGTTCTTGATCAGCTCGTTCACCCACCCCTCGATGTGATCGGCGACGTATTTCGTCTCGATGGCCCGGGCGGCCGTCCGGCCGAGGGTCGAGAAGAGAACCGTCACCGGGAGGCCCGCTGCCTTCAGGGTCCCGTCGATGAGGTTCTTGAGCTCCGTGTGTCCCTGTGAATAGGCGACGACGAGCCGCGCCAACGGACCCACTTCGTAAGGGAGGCCGTCGTACCGCGGGGCCTTGCACCAGGAGTACTTCTCGTTCCCCTTCAGATGCCCTTCCTTGTCAAACCCCGTGTATTCGGGATACGTCCAACCCTTGTAGGGATGGAGGGGGCCCTTGTCCTGGTACCAGGCATGGCTGACTTCCTCGGTGATCTTTTCCTCGTCCAGGGACATCGGGTGAGCCACATCGGCGCCCTTGACGAGTCCCCGGGGGAAGAGGAGGCTCGTCCAGCCGTCATCCAGGGGGAGCCCGCCGTAGGCCAGGAAGTTCTTGACGCCGCCGCCAAGCCCCTGGATGCCTTCCTCCTTGTAGTAGGCCGCCGCCAGGAGAACGTCGGGGATGTAGGCGTTCTCGATGAAGTTCTTCATCTCCTTGAGCCGGAACAGGTACTCGCCGAGGCGCGAGGCGTCCAGGGCGTCCATGACCGACGAGACGCCACCCACGACCAGGCTCTGGGGATGGGGGTTCTTGCCGCCGAAGATGGCTGTCATCGCGGAGCCGACCTTGGAGACCTGCAGCGCGTCCAGGTAATGGGACGTGATGATCAGGTTGGCCTCCGGGGGCAGCTTGTAAGAGGGGTTGCCCCAATAGGCATTGGCGAAAGGACCGAGGCGTCCCGACTGGACGAACTTGGTCAGGCGCTGCTGAACCGCCTTGTAATGGGTCTCGGAGCAGTTGTAGGGATTCGCGCAGTAGGCCCGGGCCATCTCCACGGCCTTCTTCGGATCCGCCTTAAGGGCGCTGGTGATGTCCACCCAGTCCAGCCCGTGGAGGTGGTAGAAGTGCATGACGTGGTCGTAGAGGTACTGGGCGCCGCTGATGAGGTTCCGGACGAGCCGGGCGTTCGTCGGCGCCTGGACCTTGAAGGCGTCCTCGCAGGCGAGGATGCTGGCTTCGTAGTGGACGTAGGTGCAGACGCCGCAGAAACGCTGGGTGATGAGGCCGGCGTCCCGGGGGTCGCGTCCCTTCAGGATCGTTTCGAAGCCCCGCCACAGGGTGATGCTGCTCCAGGCGTCCCGGACGGTGTTCGAGGAGTCCAGTTCGACTTCAATTCTCAGGTGTCCCTCAATGCGGGTAATGGGATCGATAATCATTCGCGTGGCCATATAGAATACCTCCCGTCGCCTATTCCTTGTTTGCGGTGTCGTTGTCGTTCCGGTGGACCCAGGCCGTTGCCCCGGCATGGGCCGCGATGCCGGCGACGGTTGCGACCGTCAGCCCCATGGCGATGTGGTCCACCGTCGCTTCGCCGCCGCCGATGGTTGCATCCTGAATCGGCTTTTCCAGCGGTGCCATCGTGTCCCAGAAATTCGGCTCCGTGCAGCCGATGCAGCCATGCCCGGCCATGATGGGCCAGGAAACTGCATCGTTGAACCGGACCCGGCCGCAGTTGGCGAAGGTGTAAGGTCCCTTGCATCCCACCTTGTAGAGGCACCAGCCCTTTTTGGCGCCGTCGTCGCCCCACTCCTCGACGAACTCGCCCGCGTCGTAGTGGGGGCGGCGCTCGCAGTAGTCGTGGATGCGCTTGCCGTAGGCCCAGACCGGGCGTCCGAGGCCGTCCAGGGCCGGCAGACCGCCGAACATCAGGTAGTGCAGGATCGTGCCGACGAAGTTGATCGGATTGGGGGGGCAGCCGGCGATGTTCACCGTCTGGAGGCCCAGGGCCCGGCCGACGCCGGCTGCATCGGTCGGATTCGGCTTTGCCGCCTGGACGTTGCCGAAGGCGGAGCAGCTGCCGATGCAGATCGTCATGGCCGCCTTGGATGTCACCTCCCTGGCCACTTCGAGGCCCGTCTTGCCCTTCGGCCCCAGGGTCAGGTACTTGCCGCCCATCCCGAGCGGAATGGCTCCTTCCACGACGCAGACGAACTTCCCTGGGAAATCATGGAGGGCCTTTTCGAGGCACTGCTCGGCCTGGTAGCCGGAGGCGGCCATCAGGGTCTCATGATATTCGAGGGAAATGGTGTCGAGGAGGATGTCGTCGATGTTGGGATAGGACGTGCGCAGAAGGGCTTCGCTGCAGCCGGTGCACTCGGCCATGTGAAGCCAGACGACGGGGACCCGGCTGAACTGTTCCGCCGCCCGGGCCACCATGGGCTTGAAGACGGGCGGAAGCATCAGGGCGCCCGTCATGATCGACGTCCACTTGAGGAACGACCGGCGGGTGACGCCGCGCTCCTTCAGGACAGCCTGAAAGTCCTCCACTGGCGGCGGCAGCTCGCGGTCCATCCTGTCCAGATGGACGTTGCAGCGGTCCAACAGTTCGCGGTACTGCTTCCGCACCACACGATCGTATTGCGCGCTTTTCTGGTGTGCCATACTTCCCCCTTTCAGCTTGGATCGGAATATCCGCCCCGGAACGGGGTCTGGAAAGATTCCTGGCGGTATTGTTATGTCCGGAATAACATATATGCCGCCGGTGACATAAGTCAGATCAGACATACTGTCAAGGGGAAAAATCCAAAAAGCGCAATGATGTCACTGGTATGTATTTCGTGCTACGAGGAAGGATTGTACGGGATTTCTACTTCTTCACATAGTGCTGCTTGTCGAACCACTCTTCCGTTGCGCGGATACAGGCGTTGAGTCGTTCCTCCAGTTCTTCGAACTGATGCAGGAGACGTTTTGCCTCCTCCGTCAGGTGGCCGCCCTTTTCATGGGACCCCTTTTCGATGAGGGAGATTCCGAGCCGCTGCTCCGATGCCCGCACCCGTCCCCAGGCCGCCCGGTAGGACATCCCGAGCTTCTTGGCAGCCGCGTTCAGGCTGCCGCAGGCCTCGACCGCCCGGAACAGCTCCTGCCTGCCGTGTCCGAAGATGACCTTGCCGTCGCTCTCCAGCCAGACCTTATGACGGATCTTCATGGTGTGGTTGCCCTCCTTTCCTCATGCATAGGGGGATCGGCCCTGGCAGGCGAGGCAGGATCCACCGTCCCGGAGTGGGTAGGCCTCCCCGCAGGACGGGCAGACGGCCGTCGGCCCCAGGCGTTTCTTCTCCAAAAACTCCGGTTTCACAAAGACACGCTGCGTGCTCAGGATGGAGGTTGCGGCCTCCCGGATCTCCTTCAGCAGCGCTTCGAAGTCCTGTTCCCGTTTGGGGATGCGCTTGAAATACCAGGAATCGATCTGGGGCCACGCTTTGAGTTTCTCCGTGTCCATGTACACCCGGACGCCTTCTCCGGTGCTCTTCTCGTACATGGTCAGGGCGAAGCGGCCGGTGTCGAAAATCTTCATCCAGCCGTTCCCGATGGTGCAGGGAGTGAGGATCTGGACGGCGTCGGGAAGGCAGACCCTGGTTTCGCAGAGGGCGTCGAAGAACTCCCCCTCCGGGAGGTTCTGCTGCGCCAGGTCCACCATGAATCCGCCGATGATGAGGCCGGGGGCCATGCTCCCGTGGAACGACTTGATAAGATGAAGGTACTCTTCCAGTGAATAGGTTCCGATTTGCATGGAGTCTCCTTGTTAACGTGGATACGGTTTCAAATCAAGCCAGCACTGTTGACTCAGATCGGGTTTGAATCCGGTCTTACAACAGGTTGATGCGGATCGGATTTCAAATCCGGCCTGCCACCTTTTAAAAAGCAAGCGACAGCTTCGGCTCCCGAACGGCCTTCGACACCGGGTCACCCGAGCCGGAGGCGCCGGTGATCTCTTCCAGCCAGTCCCGGTCGATCTTGCCGTCCACGACGGGCAGGATGACGTCCGCCATGTACAGGGCTTCCGTGATGTCGTGGGTCACGTACAGGACGGACAACCGGCGCTCTTCTTTGATTTTCTTCAACTCGTCCCGGAGCTTTCGGCGCGTGACCACGTCGAGGGCGGAGAACGGCTCGTCCAGCAGGAGAAGCCGTGGGCGGGTCGCCATGGCCTGGCAGATGGCGCACCGCTGCCTCTCTCCGCCGGAGACCTGGCCGGGCCTGCGATCCCGCATCGGATTCAGGCCGAAAAAGCGGAACAGGTCCTCGACTTCCCGGCGGTCCTTCGCCGCAAAGGCAGCGTTGCCGAACAGCGACAGGTGCGGGAAGAGCGTGTAATCCTGGAAGACGTACCCCAGCCGGCGCTTGCGGGTGGAGAGGCAGATGCCACTCGCCCGGTCGAAAAACGTCTCGCCATGGAAGAGGATCGTTCCGTCATCGGGTTGCTCCAGTCCGGCCACCATCCGGATGATCGTGGTCTTGCCCGCTCCCGATGGCCCGATCAGGGCCAAGGTCGACCCCTCCGGGCAGGAGAAGGCGACGTCGATCTCCAGTTTCCCCAGCCGCCTGGAGAGGCGGACGTGCAGTCCTTTCACGATGCCTCCCTCCGGGTCAGCCGGTTCACGAGGAGCAGGAAGAAGTAACTGACGGGCAGGAAGGCCAGGGAGAGGATCCAGGCCTTTTCGTACTGGAACGACTCGACGGCCTCGTAGATGGCGATGGAGGCGACCCGGGTCTCTCCGGGAATGCTGCCTCCCACCATTAGGATCACCCCGAAGGCGCCCAGGCTGTGGAGAAAGACCAGGATCGCCGCGGCGGCGATGCCGCTTTTGCTGTTGGGCAGGACGACCCGGAAGAACGTGGCCAGCGGGGAGAGGCCGAGGACGGAGGCGCTCTCCCGGAGCCGCGGATCGAGCTTCTCGAAGGCGGCCTTGATCGGCTGGATGGCGAAGGGCAGGCTGTAGGTGGCGCAGGCCACCACAATTCCCGCAAACGTGAAAAGCAGAGACCCGCCGAAGAGGTTATCCCAGAGAGAGCCGACGGCTCCCCGGGGGCTCAGGAGTCAAAGCAGGTAGAACCCGATGACCGTGGGCGGCAGGGCGATGGGCAGGTTGATGAGGGCATCGACAAAGGTCTTTCCCGGCCAGGTGAAGCAGGCCAGGACATAGGCCAAGGGAGCGGCGATCACGATCAGCACCAGCGTCGTGATCAGGGCCAGCTTTGCTGAAAGGTAAAGGGGAAGAAGCTCCATCTATCGGTATCCGTATTTCTTCTTGATGACGTCGGCCGTCGGGGACTGGAGGAACTGGAGAAACCGCTCGGTTCCGGCGCGGTTCTTTGTGCGGTTCAAGAGACAGGCCCCCTGCAGGATCGGTGGCGCCTCGGCGATGTCGTAGTGGCAACCGCCGGTTTTGGATGCCCGCACGGAGGAAAGGGCGCAGAAGCCGACATCCGCCCCGCCCGTGGCGGCGTACTGGAAGGCCTGGGCGATGGACTGGCCGATGATCCACTTCTTGTCGGGGCTGTTCCAGATGCCGACTTGGCGAAGGGCCGCCTCCGCCGCCGCTCCGTAAGGCGCCACCACCGGGTTCGCAATGGCGACCTTCTGCACGTCCTTTCTCATCATGACGTCCCGCCAGTTTGCGGCGCTGCAGAATTTCTTTCCCTCAGCCCACAAGACGACGCTGCCTGTGGCATAGACGAAAGGTTTCCCCCCGAGACCTCTCTTGAAGAGATCCTGGGGCCGCGTCTCGTCGGCGGAGAGAAAGGCGTCATAGGGTGCGCCGTTTGTGATCTGGTGATACAGGCTCCCGGAGGACGTGAACACGCCTTCCACGGGGATGCCCGTCTCCCGGGTGAACGCTGCCGCGATATCCTTGAATGGCTGCTGGAAGTTGGCCGCCACGGCCACGCGGAGGGGCTCCGCGGAGCAAACCGGCGATGGCAGCGAAACCGTGCCCAGCAGGGCGAAGAGGACGAACAGGGTAAACAAAAGGCGGGATTTCAGAATGCAACGTCTCATCAGCAGGAGCCTCCTTCTTTCACGAGAACCGGAATTTCAGGCAAATTGATATGCGGACAATGACATATGGCATAGATAGCATAGGTGCAAGGTAGATACAAGGGAACAAATGGTGAGTCAGTCCACAAGCCAGAGGGGGACGGATTTCCAATCCGTCCCCCTCCGTTGCCGTTCCATTGCAGACGCGGAAACTCAGTGGCTTCCGCCGGCCTTCTCCTCGCCGTAGACCACCAGCTTGCCCTCGTG